>JAGKXC010000112.1 GCA_021151535.1 Sphingobacteriia bacterium
CAAATTCGTGTTAATGCCATAGCTCCTAGTTTGGTGCACACAGATTTGTCTGAGCGCTTGTTATCATCGCCCGAAAAAATTGAAGCTGCAGGAAAACGTCATCCGTTACAGCGTGTTGGAAGTGCGATGGATATTGCCAATTGTGCATGTTTTTTATTGGACGCTGAGAATTCTTGGATTAGTGGTGAGTTGATTTCGGTGGATGGCGGTATGGGAAAGTTGAAGATTTGATTTAAGCAATTGCAAATGAGTGATTTGAAGTATTTTTCTGTGGCTGATATTTTAGCTATGGAGAAACAATATCGAACCAATTTGATTAACAGTGCTCCTGGAGTGAAGGGTGTTTATTTAATTGGGACAAAAAGTGGGGCAGGCCAAATGAATTTGGCTATTTTTAATAGTGTGTTTCATGTGGGAGCTAATCCGCCTTATTTGGGGATGATCATTCGGCCGGATAGTGTAGATCGCCATACATGGCAAAATATTCTGAATACGGGTTTTTATACAATCAATCAAGTATCAGAGGCGGTTGTGAAGCAGGCACATCAAACATCAGCACGTTATGAATCGGAGGTTTCTGAATTTGAGGCGGTGGGACTGGCGGCTGAGGAGCGGAATGGATTTATCGCCCCGTATGTAAAGGATTCTGCTGTTGCATTTGGATTGAAGCTGGCTGAATTTCACCGAATAGAAGCCAATGGAACGATTATAGTTATTGGGGAAGTTCAACACATGTATGTGCAAGAACAAGCTTTACAAGAAGACGGTTTTGTGGCATTGGAAAACGTGAATGCCATAGGATGTGTGGGGTTGGATGCGTATTATAAAATAGCACCTTTGGGCAGATTGCCTTACGCCAAAAAGGATAAAAATCCTGATTGGATAAATTAATGAATTTCTTGAGAGCCTTTCGAAGGATGCAATTGAATGCATCCTTTAAATTACTTGCCCTTAGGCATTGGAAGGCTGCTCTGTTCTTCTGTTGGTTGAACGTTTCTGTTTGATCTTTGCTTTGTCTTCTCACTATTGAAAGAAGCAGCAATCAAAGAAACTACTACGATAAGAATAGCGCCACCCCAAGTAATTTTTTCAACTACGTTGGTGGTTTTCTCTACGCCGAAAATTTGATTTCCAGAAGAGAAATTAGAAGCCAATCCACCACCTTTAGGGTTCTGTATCAAGATAATGCCCATTAAAATAACGGCGATGATGATTCCAAGTATTAAAACGATAGTCATTGTTCGGATTCTTTTTTAATTTTAGAAATTAAGGATGCAAAGTAAGTACTTTTTTCGGGGAATTTCAACATGAGCTTCTCATAACTTTCAATTGCTTTGCTGAAATTGCCCTGCGCGTAGAAAATTTTCGCTAAAGTTTCAGATACAATCCCGTTGGGGAGATTCTCGCTGCGCTTGGCGGCCTTCTCTGCAGAGAAGAATTCCGACTTCGGTTTGCTTGAAATTTGGGGATTGGATTTAATGAATTTATTAATGATGTTTTGTTGCTTTTCGATTTTAGGATCTGGCGGGGAATTGAATACTTCTTCAATGTTATATGAATTGTAATGCGATGCCATTAGGGTAGAGAGCTCGGTGTTGCTGCGTGTTTCGGATGTTTCAGGGTTTGACCAACCAAAAACTGGAACTTCATCTTGTTTTAATTGTGATAAAGAATTTGTTTGGTCTGAATAAGCAAACAATAAAGGCACATTTTCTTCGGAATTTTCTATTCCAAATACTGGAAGATTTTCTATTTCTAAATCAGAAAATGGCTGAAAATTTGACAATTCGGGTAATTGTGTAATGTGTTTGTCTGCCGGGGAAGTAGATTTATTATTTTCTTCTTGCTGTTTTACTTGATCGCCATGGATGGAAATCCAATCGAAGAAACTCATACCATGATCGTAGAATGCAACTACAGATTCTTTTGGTGATAGATTTTCTCTATGCTCAAGTGAGTTTAAATCAATTTTTTTGATGCCTACACTTTCAAAATATTGGGTGGTAGGTTTGATAAGGTTATTTGATTTGGCTAAAGGTGTCTTAAGAACGGAAACTATTGATTGAGTAGCGTTTGTCTCTTCCACAGACTTGAAATCAGGCGCTAAAATGGGCTCGTTTTCCAAAGCTAAAGATTCCGTTGATTCTGGGTTTACCTCAGTTTCAATGGTTGGAATATCAGGGGCCTCGAATTGCTCAATAGGGTTAGATTTGGCCTCTTCAATTAAAGTTTCAATGGCTTCTTTTGTTTCAGCGGCTTCTTCTTTATAAGAATTCGCTAGTAATTCAGCTTCGATTTCTTCTTGCTCTTTTGCGAAATCTATTAATGAAACCTCGGGTAAATTCGCAGATTGAATGAATTGCTGTAGCCAATTTCTGTCTTGAGCGCGCATGGCGGCATTTTCAATCCATTGATTGGCTCGGAAATCGCCTGTTTTGCTATAATAATAAGCCAACAGTATACTGGGCGTTGAAAACCAGGGGAATTGTTGCTGCATAGCCAATAAATCGGCTGCGTCTGCTTGGTTGATGTTCCAAGGCGATTGTATTAGTTCTTGCAGTTTTCCTTGATTCATTGTGTTGGTTACCAATCTAATGCAAAGTATGCAAAAATCTGTTGAACTATGTTGTCCGTAATTTCATTGCTCAAAGTTTCTTCCACACTCTCAAAAGGTTGATTGGCATCGTAAATTTTAAAGAATGAGAAGTCTTTGATGATGTTTTTTTCTGGATGTTTATCGCATACAAATTCCACTTTTACTTTTATAGTAAACTGGTTTTGCGCGGTCCCTAAATCTGCATTTAAGGTTGCTGGGTCAATTCTGTATTCGGTAATTGCACCTGAAAAATGATAATCGCCTTGTTCCGCTTTTAAACCCAATTTGGTTTGTGTTTGGAATTTGGTTTTAAGTTTTTCGGTAAAATTTAAGCTCAATTGCGGATTTACTAAACTGGCTTCATTGTTGAAGAAGTCAACCGTGAAAGTTTCAACATCATCGGGGAAATTGGCTCCAGAAAAACTGTAAAATGGCGGAAAACAAGATTGTAGTCCAAAGGTTGTAATAACCAAGAATACCGCCAATACAAGCATTTTCCACTTGGAAATCAAGCGGGCGATGTCGATTTGAAAGGGGGGTTTCGTCATTCTTAGCTGTAAGTTTAGTTAGCGAAATTACGCTTTATTGTTCCAAGTTGTATTGCTTGATTTTGCGGTAAAGGGTTCTTTCCGATATGCCTAATTCCTCCGCTGCTTTCTTCCTTCGCCCATTATTTCGAGCCAAAGATTTGCGAATCATTTCAATTTCTTGGGCTTCCAAACTCAAAGTGCTTTCGGTGATATCGGTGGCAATCGACATAGTTTCTTCGTATTCAATATCATTTTCATGCGGAATGATAATGGGTTGTTGTACAGAAGAATTTCCACCCAAGTTGTTGTTGGCATTGGTATTTATGTTGTCCGAATAAACTGGAGTTTGAACAGGTACAATGTTGTTGTTAGGCGATACATGAACTGGTGGCATAGGTACGGGGTTGGTACCACCTATGTTGTTTTCGAGTAATCCGAAAACCACCTTTTTTAAGTCGTTCACATCTCTACGCAAATCAATGAGTACTTTGTAAAAAATATCCCTTTCACTCATTCCTTCAGTTCCTTCAATTTTACCGAGAAGCATAGGTAGGTTGGGTTCTGAAACGGGTAAATATTTACTGAGGGTTTTTGCATTGATTACAGGCCCTTTTTCTAGAACGCAAATTTGATCTGTTAGGTTTTTAAGTTGGCGGATATTTCCCGGCCAACTGTAATTGGCTAGCATTTGTTGGGCTTCATCGTCCAAATCGATCAATACGGAATGATGTAATTCAGCAAAATCCATAGCGAATCTTTTGAAAAGAAGATAAACATCATCTTTTCTTTCAGAGAGTTGCGGAACACGGATGGGAACGGTTGCCAATCGATAATATAGATCTTCCCTAAACTTCCCTGCTTTGGCTCGCTCTAACAAATCTCTGTTTGTTGCTGCAACCACTCTCACGTCTGTTTTTTGAACGATAGAACTTCCCACTTTGATGAATTCACCGTTTTCTAGAATTCTCAACAGTCGCGCTTGGGTGCTAAGGGGTAATTCACCCACTTCGTCAAGAAAAATGGTGCCGCCATTTACGGTTTCGAAGTAACCTTTTCTTTTGTCTGTAGCTCCAGTAAAAGCCCCTTTTTCGTGGCCAAATAATTCTGAATCGATGGTTCCTTCTGGGATGGCACCGCAGTTTACGGCAATAAATGGTGCATGTTTTCTGCCGCTGAGTTGATGGATGATTTTAGAAAAGCTTTCTTTACCTACGCCGCTTTCACCCAAAATCAATACGTTCATATCGGTGGGTGCTACTTTGCTGGCGGTTTCAAGGGCTGTGTTCAATAATGGCGAATGGCCAATGATGCCGAACCGTTGTTTGATTTGTTGAATATCCATCTCTTACTCCTTTTCTATCTTTCCCAAGTGATTTGCTGAAGAGAAAAGCTAACGCTAATCGCCCCTAAAAATCAGGCTTACCGCCTTCGTGATTTGGGTTTATATGCAAAGATACAAAAAGTATGACATAATGGCAGTTTTCTTGCGTTTAAGTTGTAAAATGAATCGACGAATCCCGGTATTTACAGCAGTTTACAAGGTTGAATGGATATGAAAATTGGGATAGTGGTTTAATGTGTATAATCTGTTTGCTATGTTTGCTTATTTGAGGCTTACTTTGAACGATAATGGAGCAGGATCCTGAAGATTTAACCCCCGAATTGCCTAACGAAGGTGATAACGAATCGGAAGGCGAAAACAATGAAGAATCGCGCAGTGTAGACGTAGGTCATGTGCGTGCGGTTGGGAATTTGTATCGCGACTGGTTTGTGGAATACGCGAGTTACGTAATTTTAGAGCGTGCGATTCCCGCGATTGAAGACGGTTTAAAGCCGGTTCAGCGCAGGATTTTACATGCAATGTATGAAATGGACGATGGTCGTTTCAACAAGGTGGCAAACATCATTGGTGCAACGATGGCATATCACCCGCATGGTGACGCCGCCATTGGCGATGCATTGGTGAATTTGGGTCAGAAGGAATTGTTAATTGATGCCCAAGGAAACTGGGGGGATGTGAGAACGGGCGATAGCGCAGCTGCTCCGCGTTATATAGAAGCTCGTTTGAGTTCCTTTGCCAAAGAAATTGCGTTTAACGAGAAAACTACCGAATGGCAATTGAGTTATGATGGTAGAAAGCGTGAGCCGGTTACATTGCCGGTGAAGTTTCCGTTGTTGTTGGCTCAAGGTGTGGAGGGTATTGCAGTTGGATTAAGTACGAAGATTATGCCCCATAACTTTTTGGAGTTGTGCGAAGGCAGTATTGATATTTTAAAGGGGAAGCGGGTAAGTATTTTGCCTGATTTTCCAACGGGTGGTTATGCCGATTTTTCTCAGTACAATGAGGGAAGAAAAGGCAG
>JAGKXC010000003.1 GCA_021151535.1 Sphingobacteriia bacterium
GCAATACTTTGGTTTTTTTCCTTGCTTAATGCTACCATCAAACCGTTGTACTGTTTTAAAATCATGCCCAAGCCATATACTTGGGTGAGCTGCATTCGGTGAAATTTTCTTCTCTCATCTTCCAGAATTTCCTCCAAATCTTTGGATTTGGGTTGCGCATCAAAAAACTGAGTAATGCGGAAATCACTGATGATATTTTGGGCCCGAATTGGGGTAATTAACACCATGCCATCGAGTGATGTACAACGTGAAAGTGCCACATAAACCTGACCTGGAGCAAAACTCTTTCCTGCATCAATCATGGCTTTCTCAAAGGTTAAACCTTGGCTTTTGTGAATGGTGATCGCCCAAGCCAAACGAACGGGGAATTGCTCAAACGACCCCATTTCTTCCTGTTCAACGCTTTGTTTTTCAGCGTCGTACGTGTACTTTAAATTCTTCCAAGTTTCTTTCCCAATTTCCAATTCTGGCGCCCCATCGTTGCAATCAACCCATATTTTATCATTGGTGATTTTGGTGAGTTTGCCAATTTTTCCATTGAAGTAGCGGCGTTCCCAGGAGGAATCGTTTTTCACGAACATCACTTGGGCGCCTACTTTTAAACGCAAAATGCCTTCCGTTGGGAAACTGGTTTCATTGAATTCTCCAGCTACTTTGGCCACGAATTTCAATTCTGCTTCTTCCAATGCGAGCAATTCTTGCTCATTGATAGCTTCTGCTTGTTTATTGTGCGTGGTTAATGTAATCCAACCCGGTTCGTTGGGTTTGAAATCCGGTTGAACCCTTTCGGCCAAATTTTCGTAATCCCAACTTTCCATGCTGTTGCTGCGGATTTGGTTCAATAGAGAAATAAATCCGCGGTCTTGCTGACGGTAAACCTTTGATAATTCAATGGTTACGGGGTTGAGGTGCTGATATATTTTAGAAGAAAAGAAGAATTCAGAAGTGTAATATTGTTGGAGTAGGGGACGTTCGTACTCGGTAATAACTGGAGGCAGCTGAAATAAATCGCCAATCATCAATAATTGCACACCGCCAAATGGCGCGCCGTTGTTGCGGGTAAATCTTAAAGAAAGGTCAATGGCATCCAAAATATCGGCTCTTACCATGGAAATTTCATCAATAACCAGTAATTCCATGGCTTGGAACAGATCCCTTTTCACTTTTGGATAGTGGAAATGTTCGCGAATCATAGGGATATTATTGGCCATGTTGGGATCGCAAGGTTCTTGCGTAGGCAGGAATGCACGGGTTGGCAAACCAAACATAGAGTGGATGGTGCTCCCGCCCGCGTTGATTGCCGCGACGCCAGTAGGTGCCACAACCACCGTTTTTTTAAGGGTTTGGCTTAGCAGTTTTTTCAGGAAAGTGGTTTTACCTGTACCCGCTTTACCGGTTAAAAACACGGATCTGTTGGTATCGTTCACAAAGCGATAGGCCAAGTCGTACTCGGGGTTTTCCGAATTTTCGGGCGATATATTTTCCGGTTTTTTCAAGGCCTAATTAGAAATTGATCAATTCGTTAAGTGTTTCTTTCAGGCGATTCCAAGGAAGAAAATGATCTTCTAGTGATTTTGCCAACGGAACGGGGGTATCCAAACTCCCTAAACGTTTTACAGGCGCATCCAAGTAAGTGAATGCATTTTCAGAAATCCAAGCGGCGATATCGGAGGCGATGCTTCCCGTAATGGTGTCTTCAGTAAGTACAAGCACTTTGCCCGTTTCTTTGATTTGTTCCAAAACGGTTTCTTTATCCCAAGGAAGTAGGGTTCTTAGGTCGATAATTCTGCATGGGAATTGGTTTTCCTTACAAATTTCGATGGCTTTATGAACGCCCCAACCATAAGTAACGATACAAACTTCATCACCCAAATTATGCACTACTGCTTTTCCTTCTTCAATGGCATAGGGCGATTCGGGTACTGCCGCATTAATGCTTCGATAGAGGTATTTGTGTTCAAAGAATAGCACGGGGTTTGGGTCTTCTAAGGCGCGCAATAAAAGGCCTTTGGCGTCTGCTGGATTGGAAGGGTAATATATTTTTAGGCCGGGCACATGATAGAACCATGCTTCGGTACTTTGTGAGTGGAAGGGCCCGGCCTGAACGCCGGCGCCGGTAGGCATTCGCACTACCACATCGGCGCATTGCCCCCAACGGTAATGGCTCTTGGCCAGATTGTTCACAATCTGGTTGTAGCCACAGGTAACAAAATCAGCAAATTGCATCTCCACAACGGCCTTCTGTTTGGCAATGCTCAAACCATAACCGGCGCCGAGGATAGAACTTTCTGTGATGGGGGTATTCCTAACCCTGTCTTTGCCGAATTTCTCTAAAAACCCTTCCGTAACTTTAAAAACTCCGCCATATTCGGCAACATCCTGTCCCATGATAACCGCTTGCGGATGCCTTTCCATTCCTTGCCATAAAGCTTCCCTAATGGCATCTACCAAACGCAGTTCCCGCGATGCTTCAGGCGCACTTTGATAAAGTGGGAGCCCATCAAACGCATCGCCCGATAATGGCGCGTACATATCGGAAAGCTCCTCTTCTAAATTGGGTTCTACTTCAGGTTCTGCAAAAACTTGCTCCAACCCCAATTCAATTTCTTGAATCATCTCCGCCCGGTAATTGGCTATCAATGTGGGGGTTAAAACCCCTATATTTAATAAATACTGTTCAAAATTCTCAACCGGATCCTTTTTGGCCCATTCTTCAAACAAATGCGGTGGTACGTATTTAACACCAGAGGCTTCCTCATGTCCGCGCATTCTGAAGGTTAAACATTCCAACAGCACCGGGCGGGGGTTTTCTCTCATTGATTGTGAAAGCTTTGTAACGGTGCTGTACACTTCTAATATGTTATTGCCATCTACTTGTACGGCTTCCATGCCGTAGCCAATGCCTTTATCGATGAATTGTTTGCATCGAAATTGTTCATTTCCAGGGGTGCTTAGGCCATAGCCGTTATTTTCGATGAGAAATATCACAGGCAATTGCCACACTGCGGCCACGTTCATGGCTTCATGGAAATCCCCTTCGCTCGTTCCTCCATCGCCCGAAAAAACCAGGGTTACTTTATTTCTTTGGTTGAGTAAATTCGACAATGCAATGCCGTTGGCCACGCCCAGCATGGCCCCGAGATGGGAAATCATGCCTACAATCGAATATTCGTTGGTTCCGAAGTGAAAGCTTCGCTCTCTACCTTTGGAAAATCCGCTTTTTTTGCCTTGCCACTGGGCAAATAATTTGGCAAATGGGATTGATCGGGTAGTGAAAACGCCTAGATTTCGGTGTAAAGGAAGGATGTATTCATCGGTGTCGAGGGCCATGGTTGCGCCCACAGCAATCGCTTCTTGACCAATGCCACTGAACCATTTTCCTACTTTCCCTTGGCGAAGGAGTACCAGCATTTTGTCTTCAATGATGCGCGGTTTTAAAATTCCGCGATACAAACTCAGTAATTCTGCCTCGGTAAATTCAAATTTGCTGTAATCCATAAAATTTCTCAATCTCAAAAGTGCCCGATTTACAGGGCATTGCACTTGTTTTGATGATAATCTTCACAATTTTACATTTTTATTTGCAACCTTTACAAATGTGCGCGTCATAAATACGAATCAACTTGTTAACAAATGAGGAAATCATAGAAGGATGCATTCGCAAGGACAGGCAAGCTCAACGGGCACTGTATGAAAAATATGCCCCGAAAATGCTGAGTTTCTGCCGCCGTTACAGCGATCATTCTCAAGAAGCCCAAGATTTGTTACAAGATGGATTCATCAAGGTCTTTGACAGTATCGCATCGCTAAAAAATCACTCCCAATTAGAAGGGTGGATGACGCGCGTGTTTATCAATCTAGCACTTTCTCGTTTTAGAAAAAGGCAAAACGGTCCACAGTTTACAGATGTAGAAGTGGCTGAAGCAGTTTCTGAAGAAGATGAGATGATTGATAATCAGCCGCTGAGTTTAAAAGAAGTGATGGCATGCTTGCAAATGGTTCCTGAAAAATATCGCATGGTTTTAAATATGTATGCGATTGATGGATTGAGCCACCGGGAAATTGCTGAATGGTTACAAACCACAGAAAGCAATACCAAAAGCATGTTGAGCAGAGCGAGAAAGATGTTAAAAGACATTGTAGAACAAACTAGAAAAAACAACACTGGAAAACAGTAAAAAACATATCGACGAATGGTTAAGAGATCAGGTAGAGGTGTCTGATTTCGACGCAATGCTTCCGGCTCCTTGGGAGGCGTTAGAAGCAGCCATGGATCGTAAAGAACGCCAGCGGAAAAGTTTCATATGGTATAGTATTGCCGCTGGCGTTCTGGTTGTTTTGATGGGTTCTGTGTTTGCTTATTTGAATCACAAACCTGCGCATGTGGCGAATTCTCAGCCGGCGAAATCAGGTGAATCTCAACATACTCAAAATACTACAAGTGCAAATCAGTCTGCTGTTTCAGGAAATGCAACATCAGAAAATGCAGTTGTAGACAATAGCGTTTCGGGCGATGCTCCGTTAACCGAATCCAATACAAATAATTCTAATTTAAGCGAGGCTGCATCTGCTCTTAATACTAATCCAGTGCAGAAGATTGCAAATTCTTCACCAGCGCAGAAGACTGCTTTAAAAACTAGTCCTGTTTCGCCAAATAACAATCCAATAGCAATTAAGGTATCATCGCCAGTTGCACCGATATTGGAATCTACACTTCCAATGTTGGTATCTGCAGATTTGAAGTCGCAAGAGATTTTAAGTAAAGGTTTGCTATATATGGTGGTTGAACCAATGGTTTTAGGTGAGGAATTAGTGGCAGAAAACCAATTGAGATCTGCGGCTAAATCGCCAGCATTTGAAGGGGCTCAGCAGGATCCTAATAAAGTATTGGGCTCATGGTTAATGGAAATTAGTGCAGATCAAAACCAAACGGGATTAACGTATTCACCTAACCAAAACTGGGGTGATTACGTGCACAAGAATTATTTCAAACACATGAAAGAGGGTGAGTTTGCATTGAATGGCGCGCGAGTTCATGTGGCAATTATGAAGCAAATTACGCCGCACAGCTATGTGAAAGCGGGTATTGCATGGGCGCAAAACAGAACAGCACAACATTTTAATTTTATGGATAGCATGCCTGCTGTGGTTTCGGCCAATCAACAGGCAGATGTATATGGGAATTATCCAATTTTCGGATATTTATCGCCAGGACCTAAAGTACAATTCGACGGAAAAACCCAGTATCAATGGATTTCATTGCCTGTGGGTTGGGTAGGGAATTATACCATTGGTAAGAATTGGGCGATTTCTCCGGAAATAGTAATTCAACCCAATAAAATTAGTTTAACTACAAATTCCAAAACCTTAGATTATCAAACTTTGCAATTGAAAGATTTGAATGCAAATGATTATCGCAGTTGGGTTTGGGGAGCGCGTTTAGCGGTAGGGTTGGAAAAAAGATTGAACTATGCCAACGCTGTAGGTTTGCGGATGAATACGCAAGGTTTGGTTCAATCCATGAACTTGAAAAATAGTCCTGTTCAGTCTCGTGGCTGGAATATGGGATTGTCGGTTTACTATGTTGTACGAATAGATTAATCGAAAAAGTGAAGAAAAATAGTTTCATATGGTATAACTTGCAGAAAATGAATCGTTCAACGCTATTGGTTGTGCTATTGTTTCTCTGCAGTCTTTCGAAGGCGCAGGTGTTACAACCTATGGGCCCGGCATTGCCAGGTAAGGTTGTAGCATCTTTTGCTTCGGGGAACGATTATTTGGCGCTTTTCGATGAAATTACTACAACCGAGAAAAATGATTTTACTTTAGCGAGATGGAATGGAGTTTATTGGAAATACTATCCCGGATTAACTACGCCACCTCCTGTTACCACTACAAATGGTACATATAATTTTCATTCAGTAGCTTTATTTAGAGATACCATTTATGCCGCTGCTTACATTGCAGATGCACAAAGAGATGCAGAAGTTCCTATTTCTCATTTGTATAAGTGGAATGGCGTGAAATGGGTTCCTGAAATTGGTGTGGTAGATACTCGAAACAATGGAATTATTTCCATGACCGTATTTGATGATAAGCTAATCGTTGCAGGATTGTTTTCGAATACTGTAGATGGGAATCCTGTTCAGAATATTGCTGCATATGACGGAACCAAGTGGACGTATCTCGGAAATAACAGCACAGATCAAGGAACAAATGGTGTAATTAAGAGTTTGGCAGTAGCAGGAAATCGCTTGTATATAGCGGGTGATTTCAATAAGTTTTGTGGTACCACAACGGGTAACATTGCCTATTATACTGCTGCAAATGGCGGTTGGGGTGGAATTGGAAGTCCGTTCAACGGCGAAATTATGGAGCTCACATCGTATGATGGGAAATTGGCAGCATTGGGATTAAATAACAGCATAAAAACAATCAATATTTTTCAAGGTACATGGGGCGATGCCTTACAAGTTGATACTTTTAGTACCTTTAATCCGGTAACCATTGCTGGCGCTGGTAAAAACCTGCTCATTGGTGGAACTTTTGTAAAAAATGGTGCGGGAACTACGTTGTTAACCTTTGATGGTGTGGCATTTGGATTAACTGGAAACAGAATTGTGGGTTCATTTTCTTTAGGACAACGCGGTAACCAACCGTTCATTTGGGGGAATTTTACTGAATCCAATACCGGTATTCGTAATTTCTCCAGAATAGAAGTAGAAGCTGGAAATTTGTATGGTGATGTGTATTACGATTTGAATACCAATTGCTTGAAAGATGACAATGAAATTGGTTTGCGTGGCATAATGGTGAGGTTGATGAATAAAGTTACAGGTGTTTCTTATTTTACTGTAACCGATAGTTCTGGCAGATTCTCTACCGCCTTGCCAACTGGCGATTACAATATTTACATTTCTCCTGGCAAATATTTGGGTTCATCTTGTATCGCCAATTCTTCTGCAAGAATTAGAGCGGGTGTATATTCTTCTATTTCAATGGGATATTATCAGTATCCATCCATTGTGGATGTTTCGGTGAAATCATTTTCTATCATCCCTAACTCTGTAAAGCCAGGTA
Source organism: Sphingobacteriia bacterium (assembly GCA_021151535.1). GTDB lineage: Bacteria > Bacteroidota > Bacteroidia > NS11-12g > UBA955 > JAGKXC01. The sequence goes on from JAGKXC010000003.1 coordinate 7,081, forward strand.
GTGAAATGAAGGTGATTGTACTGGTGAAAAATCACGGAGCATTGCCGCTTTCTGCAGGTACTATCCAATTGATTCATCCATCCAGATTAACCGGTTTTGTTTCTAATCCTCCTGCTGATAATTATAATGGAACCGAAGCTACCTATGCATTGAATGGTTTGCCAGCATTTACCGAAAAAGCATTTGAAATCACTTTGAGCTTACCAACAGATGCCGCTGAAGATGAGTTATTTGATGTGCAATTGAAAACAGGTTCATTGTTGACCTCCTCTGATCAAGATTTGTCTGATAATTCTGATACAGTTTCATTGAGTCTTGCGAGAAGATCTGGTTCAGGAGCAGTGGTTAAAACTAGTACTGATGGAGCTAAAATTGATTATCAACGCAAGAAATGGAAGTATCGTGTTGATTTTACCAACGTGAGTGCTGAGTTTGTGAAGCGTACTGTAATGATCGATACTATCGATTCGAAACTGCCTTTACAAAGAATTAATGTAACCGGTTTTTATCCTGCACAAACCAAATTAAGCATGCAACAAGGTCGAATTTTGGTGGTAGATTTCCCAACTGCAAATCTTTCGGCTTATGAAGCTAATCCTAGTCAGGCAGTAGGTTTTGTAGAATATGAAGTGGAATTAATTAACCAATTGACTATTGGTACCCAAGTGAAAAATGTTGCTTACGTGGATTTTGATAGCAAATGGATCGATCATTCTGCCAATTGTTTAGTGAAGTTAGATGACTTAACCGCTGCAGAGAAATTTAATAAGCAGTCGCATTTCAGTATTTCTCCAAATCCAAGCAAAGGAGTCTTCCAGGTTGCAGGAAAAGATGCTTATGCTCAGTCATTGTTACAACAATCACAAGATTTGGGTTGGATGGCATATGATGTATTGGGTAGAGAAGTGGCAAAAGGATCCTTACAGTCTCAAAAGATAGACTTAAGCCACCTCAACAACGGATTGTATTCCGTTAAGATTGGACCTGAATCTATGATGATTCAGATTTTAAAGTAAACTATAAATATTTCTTTGCGATTTTGTAAATATTGGGCTCTTGATTTTGGCTCAATTTAGATTCAATGTCTGCCATGATTTCCTTCATGGGTAAATGTTTCATTTTTTCGCGTTGAACAATTTTATAAATTTTATCGGCCAGGAGTTGTTTGTATCTGAACTGTTTTTTGGCGATTTGCGCATGTCTTTGAATGGCATCTGACAGTATTTCAATGCCCGTAGATTGCGTTGCAACCGTTTGAACTACTGGGGTCTCCCAATTTTCTTTGCTTCGTGTATGGGCCAATTGTTTTAAGTGGTTGGCAAAAGTTTCCGCACCCTCTCTATCACTTTTGTTCACCACAAAAATATCTGCTATTTCCATGATGCCACTTTTTAAGGTTTGCACTTCATCGCCACTTTCCGGAACAGAAACCACCACAGTAGTATCAGCAATACCTGCAATTTCAATTTCACTTTGTCCTACGCCTACCGTTTCAATCACAATGAAATCAAAGCCAGCATGTTTTAAAACATCGGTAATTTCAATAATAGCAGTAGATAAACCGCCCAATGAACCGCGAGAAGACACACTTCTAATGAACACGTTTTCATGAAGAAAAAGGCCCGGCATCCGCAATCTATCGCCTAAAAGAGAACCCAAATTAAAGGGCGATGATGGGTCAACTGCAACGATGGCTGTTTTATAGCCCAATGAACTCCAATGCAATACCAACGCATTTACCAAAGAACTTTTACCGGCACCCGGAGGGCCTGTAAATCCCACAACTTTGGAATTCCCGTTGAGGTTTTCTAACAATTCAGCGGCTTTAGGATGCTGATTTTCAACCCATGAAATGGCTCTGGCGATGCTGCGTTCATCTCCACTGGCTATGCTATCTGGGGTAGGTTGAAACATGTTTCAAAGATGGTAAATTCTTTTCTATTTAGAGAAGGTTGAAGAATGATTTTTTGCAAATGGGGTTTCTGCCAACGAGCTGAAATTACCCGCTTCTAACAAATGATAACCTGCCATTGCAATCATCGCTGCGTTATCTGTACAGTATTGAAATTCAGGAATATAGGCGGGTAATTTCCGGTTGTTGCCAACCGCTAAGAATTTCATTCTTAGCTCGCCGTTGGCAGAAACCCCACCAGCCATGCCGATACTTTTGGGTTGCCTCAATTTGATGGCTTTTTTCAATCGCTTCATCAAACTTTCTACAATCTGAAATTGGTAGGACGCGCAAATATTGGCCATTTCTGTTTCAATAAAATTAACATCTTCTGCGCTTCTTTTTCTTAAAAAATACAACAGCGAAGTTTTGATTCCTGAAAAACTAAAATCCAACCCCTCAGTTTGTGAATCGGGAAATTCAAATGCTTGTGGATTGCCTTGTTGCGCCAAACGATCTACATGGGGTCCGCCAGGGTATGGCAATCCCAAAATTTTAGCGCCTTTGTCAAATGCTTCACCAGCCGCATCATCAATGGTGGTACCAATAATCTCCATTTGTGAAAGTGATTCCACCCAAACTAATTGCGTATGTCCGCCGCTCACCAATAAAGCCAACATCGGCAATTCAATTAATGGATTCTCAATGAATAATGCGGCGATATGGGCTTGTAAATGATTGATGCCCACGTATGGGATGTTTTTGGCAATGGAAAGACCCTTCGCCAATTGAAATCCTACTTGCAACGAACCCATCAATCCGGGGCCTTGGGTTACTGCAATTCCGGTAACTTCATCTATGGTAATTTCTGCTTGTTTTAAAGCCTCAGAAATCACAGGAATGATATTGCTTTGATGCGCTCTGGAAGCCAATTCTGGCACCACTCCGCCATACTGTTCATGGATTTTTTGACCCGCAGTAATGTTGGCAAGAATTTTGCCATTTTGCATCACAGCGGCAGCCGTGTCATCGCAGCTGCTTTCAATGCCCAAAATAATGGAATGGGATATGTCTTGTGTATTGGTTGGCAAGGATGGATATTAAATTTGATGAATTGACAAAACGGCGCACAAAATTAAGGAAGTTTCTGCTTCTTACATTGCTTTCGTTCCTGCTACTTTCAGGAATGCTGGCTGTGCTTACCCGTAACCAAATCATTCAAAATTACCTAGCACAGAAAGTTGCTACTTACCTTAGCAAGGAGTTAAAGACCAAAGTATCTGTGGGTTACGTATCCATAGACTTCCTTAGAACCTTTCATATTGAAAACTTGCAAATGCAAGATTTACAGAAAGATACGCTTGTTTCTTGGGGTGTATTGGAAGCGCGACTGGGCGATTTTTACTGGACCCGAAAGAAGATCAAATTAGATTATGTTTCTCTGGTTAACTTCCAGTTGAAAATCGGTCAATATACACGTGGTGGAGATTTGAATCATCAGTTCCTTTTAGACTATTTTGCTTCCACTGATACTACTACTTCTACCTCTAAGCCATTCTCGATTGATATCCTGAAGTTGAACTTAAAGGATTCGCGGTTTGTTTACTTTTATCAACAAAAAAAATCCAACTACGTTGAATTCGATCCAGATTATATCGATTTTCAGCACATCAATTTAGAATTGGATTCGGTTTACATCGATCAAAAATCTTTGCTTCGAGGAAAAATAAATCACATCGCCCTAAAAGAAAGATCGGGATTAACAATTACAAAGGGAATTGCGGATTTGGATATCACCAATGATTACATCGACCTGAATAACATGACGTTTTTTACCAAGGAAAGTATTTTGGGGAAACGGGTAAAATTGATGTTTAAATCGTGGCGTGATTTTAATGATGTTGAAAATAAGGTAAAATGGCTGTTTGATCTACAAAAATCCAAGATTCAATTGGAGGAGTTAGTTGCATTTCATCCATGGTTTGAAGGGCGAAAGGCACATTTTTATGTTACCGGAAAGGCGCAAGGCACTTTGGGGCATTTAACATCGCCCGATGTTTGGATTCAAGGGGTGGAAACACAAACTTGGTTGCATGGTGCATTAGACTTGAAGAGTTTGGTAAACTTAAATCAGTTTAGTTACCAATACCATCTCAATCCTTCTGTAGCGGATATGCAGGATGTGCGGGATGTTGTAGTAGAATTGGATTCGGTGGCAAGGGTAGATTATTTGAGCAATGTGAGTTTGAGTGGAACGGTTGGTGGAACATTGAATACAGCAGATTTTAAGGGCTCCATTGCTAATAATGTTGCGGCTTATGACGGAGATTTGTTTTTCGATTTTACCCATGGAATCGATAGTTTGGATTATACCATTTTGGGCGGGTTATCGCAGTTCCAATTACAAGAATTGGGTCAGGATTTAACCCATTTTTGGATAGAACGGGGCGATTTGGATATTTCTGGATTGGGCTACGATCCGGAAACGATGAATCTCAGTGCCGTGTTGATGTTGCATCGCTATGGAATGCAACAGCGAAAGAATACGAATTTGGCGTTGCGATTGGATATTGCCAAGAATCAATTGGAATATGAAGTAGAATCAAAAGACAACCGTTTTGACGCCAATGCGGTGGGAATGATTGAGGAATATGCCACCAATCCTCATGTTAGGGGAAGTGCTACGGTAAATCAATTGGTGCTTGATAACATTGGTTTGGACTCGCTTCCCATGCAATGCAGAGCGGTAGTAGATTTTGATTGGTTGGGGTCTGATTTGCAAAACTCCACATTTTATTTCACGATGGATGATGCGGTGTTTGACTATGATGGATCTCGTTATTTCTGCCGAACCCAAGATGTGCAGCACAATGGGCAAGTGGGATGGGTTTTTCAGGGCGATTGGTTACAAGGAAATATTACCAAAGGGTTTGATTTAAACGAAACTGAAGGCTTAGTAAATACATTGTTGCACAATTATTTTCCTCAAGATTTTGAAAGGCCTTTGGCAATGGCTAATCAAGATTTTGAGTTCAATTTGCAATTGGTACAAACCAGCTGGATTCCTATATTTTTCTTGAAAGACATAGATTTGGGATTGGTGAATTTGATAGGTTCGGTGAATACTTCTCAGCAAAAAATAGATTTGGAGTTGGGGCCTTTAGATGTTCGATTCAATGGATTAAAAAGTGATCAAATGCGGGTTTCCTTGCATACACAGGCCGGTGAGCAAGGGGTCATGAATATTCGCATAGGCAAAATGCAAGCAGGCAAAACGGTGTACGACCAGTTTGAGGTTTTTGGGCGATTGGATCAAGGGAAAATTGATTTAAAGATGGCAGTTCACGATCAAAAAGACCGCTATCAATTCAATATAAATTCGGCATCAGCAAATAATGAGGACGAGTTGATTACTCATTTTGCCACTTCTCAAATTCGGGTATTTAATCAGCCGTGGATGGTGGATAAGCAGGCTCAGGTAACTTACAAGAAAGGTAAGAAATGGGATGTGAATCAATTTATGTTGGCAGATAAGGATCACTATATTGAAGTGAAGGGTGTGCTATCGAAATCGCTAAGAGATACACTTCATGTGGAATTTGCGAACGTGACGCCTGAGATTTTATCGCCCTTTTTCCCAGAAAAAACATTTGATAGTTTGCAGTTTAATGCAACGGCAGATTTTGATGTAGCAGCGGCATTGGGCGATAGGGTTTTTATTGGAAATTGCGGATTGAACAATATCAAATATTACGGGTATAATTTTGGTAGTTTGGATGTGGATTTGCGCGATGCGGGCAAGGAAGGATTGTTAGGATTGGCGGCCAGGGGTAGGAAAGGGCCGATAAAAGGAATAGCCTTGTTGGGATCAGTGGATTTGCTGAATCAGGGGCATTATTTGGATATGTACATGGACATTCCCAACCGCACTACTGCCATGATTTTACAGCCATTTTTGGCCGGTGCCGTTACTATTCAGAAAGGTTTTTTGGGAGGTGTGGTGAATATTCAGGGAGAGATTGAAGACTTAAAAATCGATGGTGAGATTGAGGCCAAGGATATTGCTTTGGGCGTAGATTACTTGAAAACGGTTTACTTGTTTTCGGCTTCGTTTGATGTGAATTCTCAGGGAGTTTTTTCAAAGAAAACCATACAATTAATGGGCAAAGAGGGTAAGAGTTCTGCCTATGGAACTCTCGCTTTTACCTATCCCAATTTTAAAAACATGGGATTGGACATTCAAATTTCAGATGCCAAAAATTTACGTGTTTTAGAAACTACAGAAAAAGACAATTCTTTGTTTTATGGCAGTGCAAGGGCTAGTGGTAATTGCCGGATTTATGGACCCTTGGATAAGATTAATATCAAAGCGGATTTAACGCCAGAGAAAAATTCAAAGGTGAGTATTTTGTATCCCACATTGAGTGAAAATACCTTGTACAGCGATATTGTTTTTCGAAATCATTTCGGGGAAGTAGTAAAGAAAGATTCTGTTGTGGAAGCAGCTTCGGAAGAAGTTGAATCCAGTATTTTGGGCAATATTGAAATTATTGTACATGCCAATGACAACTTGGAAACGGAGTTTGTAATCGATAGAAAATTGGGGGATGTTATATCAGGGCGGGGCGATGGCGACATTCGGATGTTGTACGACGAAGAAGAGCGATTCTTCCTTTATGGAAAATACCGTGTTAGCACCGGTGAATATCAGTTTTCTTTGCCTGGAATTAATTTAACCAAAAAGATGACATTGGATAATGGGGGATGGATAAGTTGGACGGGCGATCCTTACAATGCGAATGTGTCACTCACAGGTAAAATTGAAAAGCGTATTTCGCCGGCGCAGTTGATGACAACCATGGGGGGAGGTTCTACAAATTATCCCCCAACTTTGATTGTGAGCATGTTACAGCTAACCGGGAATTTGATGCGGCCAAATATCGCATTTGATATTTCTGCGCCGGAATTGATGACCAGTGGAGGTAGTAATAGTGAGGTTAATGGGGTGATTCAAAGAATCCGGCAAGACAAAGATGAGACAATGCGACAGTCGGTGGCGTTGCTATTGTTTGGTAATTTCCTACCTCCATCATTTTCAAATGCCAATCCCGGCGCCGCCAACGTGTTAAGCGGAGCGGGTGTTGCGGGGAACAGTGTTTCCAATATTGCTTCCAATGTAATAAACGATTTGTTTTCCAAGGCGGGGGTTCCCACGAGAATACAGGTGAACTACGATGATGTAAGAACCAAAAATGGTAGCAGTAACGGTCAGGTTTTTGTGAATAGTGAATGGTTCTTAACAGATAGATTAAGATTGGATGTAAACTTTGATCCAACTGTTTCGATGGTGGGTTTGGCGATGCCGTTAAACTTCAATTTGGAATATAAAACGAACAATGAAAATTGGCGTGTAAGAGCGTTCTCAAGGTCGAGCAATATGTTGTTACAACAAAGTGGAACTACCACCAACGGGGTATCGGGCAACACTTTAGGGACGGGTTTGGTTTACCGTCGTCAATTTAATTCGTTTAGACGGAAATCTAGGGATTCCGGCGAAACGGTATCGCCAAGAATTCAATAAGCGAGTAAATTTGTAAAAATGCGCATTGGGATATTTTTGCTGGAGACGTTAAAGAGCAGTTTGCAATCGTTGCAGCAGAATAAATTGCGCAGTGTATTGTCTGTTTTGGGCATTACCATTGGTATTTATTGCATCATTGCGGTGTATGCTTTGGTTCATTCGATGGAGATAAATATCAATAAGCAGTTTGATAAATTTGGAACGGATGTGGTGTTTGTGCAGAAGTGGCCTTGGGATCAATTTGGCGAGAATTATCCATGGTGGAAATACTTAGGAAGGCCTGTGAGTTCGCCAGAGGAAGCCAAGTTTTTGCGGGAGAAATTGCCTTTGAATAAAGCGGAGAAAGTTGCCTATGCAATGGGTAAAGAGGAGAAGGTTACTGGGGGTGGAAATACCCTAACCGGTACGCGAGTTATGGCTATTAGTGAAGATTATATTGCCATACAGGATGTGCAAGTGGAGGCTGGGCGATTGTTTACTGACGTAGAAATAAAAAGTGGTAAGCCGGTGGCAGTGGTGGGATATACCGTTGCGAGAAATTTATTTGGTAATAATGCCATTGGTAAGCAAATTCGGGTAGGTTCTGCCAATTGTGTGATTGTGGGGGTGTGTGAGCAAGAGGGTACAAGTATTATCAATAATTCTAAGGATAATCAAGTATTTATTCCATTGAAGTTGGGGTTGGGCATGTATTCTTATCGGGATAATGAAGACGCACAGGTTCAGATTAAGGCAGCGCAAGGAGTGAGTTTAGACGATTTGAGTGTAGAGGTCAATGCTTTGATGAGGAGGGTGAGGAAGATAAAGTTAGGAAAGGAGCCCAATTATGCGGTGAACAGGATGACGATGATTACATCGGCTGTGAGTGAATTGTTTTCGCAGGTAAAGAACATTGGTTTTGTGATTGGTGGTTTTGCAATGTTGGTGGGATGTTTTGGCGTGGCGAATATCATGTTTGTAAGTGTGAAAGAAAGAACGCGGGAAATTGGCATTCAAAAAGCATTGGGCGCACCTGGTATTTTTATTCAATTCCAGTTTTTGTTGGAGTCGATTTGGTTGAGTTTGTTGGGTGGAATTATTGGGATGATATTGGTTTGGCTCACATTTCAGGGGATGAACTTTGCATTAAAAACTATGATGGATGGCGGTGTGGTTTTGGTGCTTTCACCTTCTGATACATATTTGGGTTTATGGGTGAGTGGAATTGTGGGTGTTTTGGCTGGATTTATTCCCGCTACACAAGCGGCAAGGTTAAATCCTGTTGAGGCGATGCGTGCGAAATAAAAACCACCCAATTAACATCCTTTAACTATTTATTTGTTAGGTATTTGAAGGCAATTGAATATGATATTCGTATTCAATTTAATTAAAAAACTCCATTTTTATGAAAATGAAGTTTGTTGAAACAATTTTATTGCCTACTTCCTCGTAAATTTGAATATTGTATGTTTTTAGGTTTGATTAAATATTATTTTAAAAGGGTATTTGTTTTTTGCATTTTTGCTATTGTTTGTTCTGTTTCACTGATTGCTCAAATCAAGCAAGATTCTGCGAAATTGGAATTGAAAGATAGCGCTTCAGTGGAGCGGATGGATGGTGTTGATATTAAGGTATCGGGCTCATTGATTGAGAGTAAGGCAGATAGGTTGGTGTATAATGCGGCGCAAGATATTACGGCGAAGGCCGCATCAGCGAGTGAGTTATTGGCAAAAGTACCGATGGTGGATGTGGATATAGATGGTAATGTATCGATAAGAGGAAGTCAGAATTTGAAGGTATTAATTAATGGCAGGCCTTCGGGAATGATGGCAGGGAATGTTGCCGACGCGTTGAAGAGTTTGCCTGCGGCAAGTATTGATAAAATTGAAGTAATTACCAATCCATCTGTAAAATATGATGCTGAAGGAACTGCCGGGATTATTAATATTATTTTAAAGGATGTAAAAATCAAGGGTACAACATCGAACTATACTGCGGGTGTCGGCACACGCAGTGCTAATTTTAGCGCAGATGTTTCGCATCAAAATGGGAAAACAGGGATTACGGGGCGTTTTGGAGGCCATTTTTGGCGCAGCTGGGGCGATGGTAGAACTACACGAACAAACAAAATTGGTGGGTTAGAATATTTGTTGAAGCAGAATAATTCTGTTGTTAATTTGGGTGGAGGTCCGCGGTTGTCTTTATCGGTTGATCATCAAATTAATAAAACAAGTGCTTTGTCATTTACAGCTACGGGAAGAACGCATTTTAGAAATTCCAACAATGATTTCACAACCCAAACAGGAATTTCCACCGCACCGTTGAATTTTTTATGGATGCAAGCAATTGACAATCTTACTACAGGTATGGGATTGGATTTAAATGTAGATTATCGGAAGAATTTCAAGAAACCCAACCGTGAATTGGGGATTTCTGCACAGTACACTTGGAACGCAGACAATACCGATTACAATATGCATCGATTTGATAGTTTGAATCATGAGATACGCTACGAATCAAGTAGGAATATCGGGTTGAACAAAGAGTTAACCATGCAGTTGGATTATACCGAGCCATTTACATCCAAGTTGAGTTTAGAAACCGGTGCAAAGGGAATTTTAAGAAGGGTGGGTTCGCAATACAACTTCGACTCAATGAATTATTCTGCCAATCAATTGGCGAGTATAGATTATCGCTCCAATCAGTTTGATTATTACCAAAATGTATTTGGGGGTTATGCCCAAATGGGGTATTTACAAAGTGACAAATGGAGTTATAAGTTGGGAATTAGGGCAGAGCATACACAGTTTGGTGGTGTTTTATATCGCCCGAAAGAAGATAAATATACGGGTAAATCGTACTTTAACTTGATCCCTTATTTTAATGCCAATTGGAACTACAATAAAACCTCATTTTTAAGATTTACATATACCCAAAGAATACAAAGGCCAAGTTTATTTTTCTTAAATCCGTACACTAATTATTCAGATCCGTTGAACATTAGTACCGGAAATCCCAAGTTAACTGCTGAGGTGAGCAACAATATGGAACTTTCGTGGGGTAATTATGGTAAAAAAGGCGGTGGCGGAGCGAATGTTTATTATAGGGCAATCGATAATGCAATCGAAACCATCAGAACCGTTGGAGCTGATCGCGTTTATCGCACAACTTATGGGAATGTGGGGGTCAATCACACTTTGGGAATGGACGTGAATGCGAATTTAAAGACCGATAAATATACATTGAATTTTAACGGTGGATTGGGTTTGGTAGATATTCGAAGTTCAATTGATACAGGATCTATTGCGGGATTGCATAACAGAGGAATTACCTATAATGCAGGATTGCGCGGTACATTTAATATGAAAAATCGTTGGCAAATGGAGTTGATGGGGCGATTTAATGCACCAACAATTTCAATGCAAGGTTATGCCATGAGTTGGTTCTTCCACATGGTTGGTTTTAAAAAGCGATTTATGAACGACAAAGGGGGATTGGGTTTTGGATTAGATAATCCATTTAGTCCTAAAATTGATATTATCACCAAAATGACGGGTAAGGATTTTACATTTACCTCTGTTCAACGTTTGAATATGTGGGGGATCCGTGTGAATTTTGATTACAAATTTGGCGCTATGGCTGTGGATAAGCCTAAAACGGTAAAGAGAAAACTGCAAAATGATGATTTGAAAAAGGCAGAAGGCGAAGGTGGGATGCAGTAATGTATAATGTGGCTAGCTGAGCTTTAGCCGTCTGTAAACGTATATAACCGAATAGTTCGTTATTCGTTGATAACATTGCTTGACATAGGTTATTCAGCCTATTAAATTTGTGGCTATGGAAATGTCCGGAACCGTTATTCAAATTTTACCAAAGCAAACAGGTACAAATAAAGCAGGCAATACTTGGGAGAAACAAGATTTTGTAATTCAAACAGGGGGAGCATATCCCAAAAAATTGTGTTTTGCGGTTTGGGGCGATAAAATTGCGAAATTTCAAATTAAAGAAGGTGAAGAAATTACTGTTTCTTTTGACGTTGAAAGTCGTGAATACATGGGTAAATATTATACCGATGTAAAAGCTTGGAATGTAACAAAAGGTGGCGCTGCTGCTGGTAATCCTGCTGGTGCTGTTACTCAAATGGGTGGGAATCCTGGTTTCGGTGGAGATGCTGGAAACAACCCATTTGGAGGTGATGCGATGGGTGGCGATTTCGCTTCTGCAGGTTCTGAGATGGGAACTTCAGAAGTAGATGATTTGCCATTTTAATCGAAAAATGTCTTAAATATTTGTCACTTAGGGGTCATGTCTTTGCACGGCAGACAACGATTCCTTAACTTGCGTAGTCTTTTTACTTGTTAAAAACGGACTGCGATGAATAGATTTATACCCAACTTACTTTTACCAAGGCGGTTAGCTTTTTTTGTGATGTTGCTACTTGTGGGCATCTTGCAATTAAATGCGGCTAACTTGTATGTAGCCAAAACGGGAAATGATGCCAATGCTGGAACTTCGGCTGGATCGCCATTTCTTACGATTAAAAAAGCAGTTAATACTGCGGTTTCTGGTGATGTAATTTACATTGGCGATGGCGCATATGTGGATTCAATCCGTTTAACGAAATCATTAACTTTTGTGGTAGACTCAGTGCAACTGAGTGTTTTACATTTAAACACTGCTGGAGTGAAATTGACGGTTAATGGAACTGGAACCTACAAATCGTTCAATATCAAAGATTCTTTGGTTTTGAATAATGGAATTGTAGTGGTAAATTCTTCATTAAATGCATTTAGGGCTTTAAGTACGTGTAGTATAAAGGGGGGGAACAACAACAGTTTTGTGGATGGTAGATTATATGTAGGAAAAACCAATGGCGTGATGGATATTACTTATCCCATTGGTAAAGGTTCTACTTATCGCCCTGTGAGATTAACATTTACAAAATCCGATGGAACATTAACCTATTACTATTTTGATTTTCAAACAGGCACAGCTAGCAGTCCTGGCGCATTGCCTGCAGGAATTAGGAATTATTCATCTGTAGATTATTATCAATCAGGAATCTTGCCTACTGGAGCGTTGAATAGTTCCAGTTTCCAAGTAACATTGAATTACGATTCAATTGTTAACTTAGATGATCGTGTTTATGATAAAGCCAATTTACGTGTAATCGGTTATCCAACAGCAGGAAGCTGGGCAAGTTATGGTCCTACTACTGGCGGTTCCGCCAACAGAAAAGGCACTGTTGTAACAACGGCTGGTTCTGTTTCTAAATTAGGGGTTTTTACATTGGCTAACGCATATACCTTAACAACCACAGAAAGAAAATCAGGCACCAATACATTGGGCTCTGACTCGGTTTATGCAGCATGGAAGATTAGCGCGGGTCGTTGCACCAATGACTCTATTCGCTTTCAGGATTTATCCCGTTCTGTAACTTCAACCATCCAATCTTATAACTGGAATTTTGGTGATCCAACTTCTTTGTCAAATACTTCTATATTGAGAAACCCAGCACATAAATTTACAAGTGCAGGTACATTCCGCGTTAGTTTGGTTGTGTTAAATGCAGGTGGTTATTTAGACTCTTGGGTTGAATTTATCACCGTAAACCAATCACCTATTATTGTAAGAACAATTCCTAAAATTTGTTTTGGTGAGGCAGCGGTATTTTTAGATAATTCTATCGCTCCAACCATTTCAGATATAGCTTCTTGGTCTTGGGATATGGGCGATGGTCCTCCATCTACCAAATACACAACCAGAAATGTAACCCATACTTATTTGCAAGCTGGCGTATTCAAAATTATGGAATACGTTACGGCTAAAAACGGTTGTGTTACAAAAGATACTTTTGATTTTGTGGTTCACAATAAACCAGCAGTAGATTTTTCTGCATCTGATGTTTGTTTGGGTATGCAGAATGTATTCGTGGATAATTCTACTGTTGATGCTCCCGATAAAGTTAAGTCGCGCACCTGGTACATGGGCGATGGACAAACATTTGTTGGCATTACGGCCCTTCAGTATAAAACCATCACAAAGAAATATGCTGCTGCAGGTTTGTATCAGGTGAAAGAAATTGTATATTCTGATTTTCAGGGCACAAAAGGTTATTGTAGAGATTCTTTAACAAAAACAGTGCGTGTATATCAACTTCCAACGGTTAAGTATGAGCAATCAAAAACTTGTTTTGAAGAGACCACCATTTTTACAGATAAATCGTATGTAGACCCTGCAGATTTTGCAAAGGCTTATTCATGGGCATTTGGCGATGCATCATTCGACACTACCATGTATGGCGCGTCTCATAAATACATGGCAGCGGGGGCATACAAGACAAGGTTAACCATAACTTCAAATGCAGGATGCGTGAATTCCGATACATTAACTGTGTATGTTGATCCAAAGCCTAAGGCTGATTTTACGGCTAAAGCTGTTTGTTTCGGCGATTCAACTGTGTTAACGCATATCCCTACCCCTGGAATTCCAGATACTAAAATCAAACAATATACTTGGAAGGTAGATACCATTTATAATTACTTTACCCCCGATGCGAAACATGGATTTGCCGCTCCCGGAACTTATCAAGTAAAATTGTATGTTGAAACCCAAAAGTTCTGTAGGGATTCAATGGAGCAAAAAGTGAAGTCTTACTATAAGCCTCAGATTTACTTTGACTTAGATAAGACCATCACACCAAACGATTCTCAACAATGTTGGAAGTACAATAACTTCTATTTTAACAAAGTAGCAACAATTGATCCCAATGATACTTTACTGAATACCATGTGGAGTTGGGGCGATGGACAAACAGAGATGCCGGCCAACAGTATCAACCACCATTTTGATAGTGTGAAAATTTACACGGTGAAATTATATGGTATTAGTATTAATGGTTGTGCCGACAGTATTGAAAGAAAGTATGAGATTAAGCCTTCGCCGATTGCGAAATTCTATTATGTAGGGGATTGCGTTCCTGATTCGGTTGGATTTTTTGACACAGCTACCGTTTCTGTTCGCCCAATAGCTCAGAGAACTTGGGTAATTGAAGGTACAGAATACAAAAACTTGAATCCTCCATTTAAGTATTATTATGCTACTGGTGGTGCTCAATCTGTTTCATACGTAGTTGTGAATGACACAGGTTGTGCTGATACCCAAATACAGAATTTCTCATTAACGCAAAAGCCTGTGTTGAATATTTTATTTAGTGGTTCAATGCCATTGTGCTTGGGTGATTCAATTGCAGTAAGCATTTCTGGTGCAGATACCATTACATGGTTGCATGATACCAGTCATCTAGCTAATCGTAATTTCTATGGAAAGGGTTGGTATAAGATTGCCGGTAAAACTGGCAATTGTACGGCAATTGATTCCATATTTGTACAAGCATTTCCTCCTTCAAAAATCAACGCATTTAATGATACCACCATCTATCGCGGCACCTATGCTAAGTTATGGACTGATGGGGTAGCAAATTTCAAATGGACGCCAAAGGCGTTTGTATTGATAGATACTTTAAAGGTGGTTCAGGTTCGCCCGTTGGATACAACCATGTTCTATGTGTCTACGGTTGATACCAATGGTTGTGCATCAGTAGATTCGGTTAAAGTCAAAGTTATTGATCCTCCATTGGTGAGAATTCCGAATTTGATTACGCCCAATGGTGATGGAGAAAATGAATTCTGGGATTTAACAGAATTAAGACAGTACTGGATGTACGATATCACATTGAGCGATCGCCAAGGAAAACGCGTATTCTTCACTTCGAATTATAAGAACGATTGGAGCGCATTAGACGCGGATGGAGGTGAAATGCCGGTGGGTGTTTACTTCTACTATATGAAACATCAAATAACAGGTGAAGAGTACAGAGGGTATATTCAAGTAATGAGATAATCAAAATGAGAAAAGTAGCAATTTTAGGATTGGCGATTTGTGCCGCTTTAACGGCCAATGCACAAATGGGTGCCAAGTTTGAGCAATATTATATGGATTTTTCAATGGTGAATCCTGCTGCCATGAATGCCCATAAAGACGGTCATATTTCACTTTTAGGAAATAGAATGTTTTCCGCTGTTCCTGGCGGACCTCAACAAACCGTATTAAATTTCAACATGCCTGTACCTAGTAAGAATACAGGTTATGGTTTGTTTTATATGCGAGAAAGGGTTGGGTTTAGCGAAATGCATAATGCCTACGCATCTTACGTTTATTCTGTGCCGTTGGGTGGAACTACCAATCTAAACATGGGTGTAAGCGTGGGCGCGTTGAGACAGAGTTTTGATCTTTCCAAGGCAATTTATATGTCGGGCAATGATGATATCATTAAAAGTTTGATGATTGCACCTCCGGTTACAAGAGCTGATTTGCGTGCTTCGGCATTTATAAATGGCGATAACTGGTTTGGGGGATTGGCTATTTCTCGATTGTCTAATCCAACTTTTGATTATACGTATTATCAATATACGGCAACTTATCAATTGCAATCTCAATCTACTTTATTGTTGGGAGCGAATTTGGACGTTGGAGGAGATTTGGTAATCAAGCCATCGGTTTTGGTTTCAGGATATAACTGGGATTATTACCGTGTGCAGTTTAATGCTTCTGCTTGGTATCAAGATAAATTATGGATTGGATTTAACGCCAATGATATTGGTCAAATCGGCGGTAATATTGGATTTAAGCCACAACCTGATGTGAGAATTTCGTATTCTTACGTTACGCCAACGGGTTCTCAGCGCGTTGCATTGGGCAATACGCATGAGTTTCATACATTTATTGGATTTTCTGCATTGGGTGGCGGTTCGCGTAATAGTGGTTCGGGTTCTGGCGATGATGGTTCTGACAATACCAATGGTGATGGATCAGACAATGGTGAAGATGGAGAAGGTGGAGCTAATTTGAACAGAACTGGTGGGAAAGGCGGCAATGGTGGTGCAGGTGAAGATGGTGGTAATAATGGAGGAACATTTAACCCAGATCGTTCAACTGTTACCGTGTTTAGCATTGAAGATTTGAGGAAAGCTGGTTTAGGTAGAGATACATCATTATTGAAACTTCAAGATGTACCTAAAGTTAAGCCAGGCCCTGGATTTTACTTAGTTGCAGGCTTGCATACTAGTGAAGCAAAAGCCAACAAACATGTCAAGGATTTGTATAAGAAAGGTGTTATTGCTTTCAAATTCTACGATCCAACGAATAAGAGTTTCTACGTGTATTTGAAAGATTTTGCTACTGAGAATGAAGCAAATAAAGGCATGTTCTATTATGAAGCATCCGTACCTTCTGTTTGGGTGCGTGAGATAAAATAAGAAATTTAAGAGTTACTGAGATTCAAAGGCGTTGTGGATGAGGTTACACCCCATTTCCAGCGCCTTTTCTCTTATATCCTTGGGGTCGTTATATACCTCAGGGTCTTCCCAACCATTTCCCAAATCGCATTCATAATCATAAAAGCAAATTAGTCTATTTTGCCAGAACAAACCATATCCAACAGGTGGTTTACCATTATGCTCATGTACTTTTGGGAGGCCGTTTTTAAATGAGTAAGGCTTGTTGTAAATAGGATGGCTGAATGGAACTTGAGTAAATGAAAGTTCGGGAAATACTTTTTTCATTTCTCTACGGATATAGGGGTCTAACCCGTAATTGTCGCATATATGCATAAAACCACCGCCTAACAAGTATGTGCGAAGGTTTTGAACTTCGTTATCTTGTAGGATAATATTTCCATGACCGGTTAAAAAGATAAATGGATATTGAAATAAATCTTCAGAGCCCAAATTCACAACGGCTTCCGTAGGGTTAATTTGGGTGCCGATATGGGAATTTGCATATTGGATGAGGTTTTTGAGCGCGGTTTTGGAGCTATACCAATCGCCACCGCCTTGGTACTGGACTCTGGCAATTTTTACTGGTTTAGGAGCTACTGATGTTGCAATAACGAGTATGGAAAGAAGAACCATCGCCCGAAAAAACAAGAAAGGAGAGGGAGGAAAGGAGGCGCGAGATTGAAATGAAAATAGCTGTTTCATTACTGCGAATTTACGAATTGATAATTGGGATTAGGGTAATTTCAAATGAAATATAACATACCCAAATGAGTTGGGATTTCCTTAAAAATACGATGTTTGGTTTTGATTACTTGACGAAATACCACCAAGTTAGGAATATCAACCCGATGGCAATTCTGTAGTAACCAAACAATTTGAATCCGTATTTTGATATGTAATCAATGAAGAATTTTATGGCGATAATAGCTGTAAAGAAACTGATTACAGATCCCCATCCGATTTCAATGATTTGCTTTTGATCTAACTTGTCGATGTCTTTCAGCATCTTATAACCTGCGGCAGCCGTGAGCGTTGGCAATGCGAGCAGGAATGAGAATTCTGTAGCTGCTTTTCTACTCAATTTGGTGTAAAGTCCGCCGGCGATACTACTAGCGCTTCTGCTAATTCCTGGAAGTGCAATGGCTAGACATTGGAAAAATCCAATTTTAAAGGCATCTAGATATGAAAGGTCAGAAATTTCTCTATCGCCCTCTGGGAAAAGTTTATCGATATAAAGGATAACAACGCCAAATACGATAAGATTAATTCCGGCAATCCAAGGAGCAGATAGCATGGCATCTAGGATATCGTCTAACAGCAATCCGAAAATGGCTGCTGGGATAAATCCCACAAATAAGATGGGGTACAATTTGATTGAATCTTTGGAGAAGAATCTTTTCCAATACAAGAATAGTACGCTAAGAATGGCACCGAATTGAATGGCGATAATGAATGTGTTATTATCGTTAGGATTCATGCCCAGCCATTCTTTGGTGAGCATGAGGTGCCCGGTTGAGCTTACGGGCAAATATTCGGTAATACCCTCAACTACGCTGAGGATAATATTTTCTAGCCAGGTCATGAATTATTTCTTCTTGTAGAAGATGGCGTAGATACCCAATATAAAACCGCTAATAACAACGATTGGAGCGATGGTAACTCTGCGTGCGTCGTAAATATCGCCTTCTGAACCTGTCATTAGGAAAAATCCGATAACCACAACTGCCAATGAGGCTGCGGTAAGGATATAGTTTTCTTTAGAGAAGATACTTGGTTGGCGATCTACAGTTTTGGTTTCTTTGGAGGGATTCTTTTTAGCGCTCATAATCAATATAAATTTTCGATTTTGGTATTAAGATAGCGGCGAGTACTTAACCAGCTGCCAATCATGGCCAAAAATACACCAAAAATAGAAACTGTACCACAAATTGTGATGAATTCTTCTATAGAAATATAAGTTGTAAAACTTCGAATGGCTTCTACTGGTAATCCATAAAATATGAAAGCCAAACTTCCAGACGATAAAGGTATGGCGATGGCTGCATATTGCACAAAATTAAGCACATACGGACGAATGATGAAGCCAGGAGTTGCGCCAACTAGTTGCATTGATTTGATCAGGAAGCGATTTGCGAAAATCCCCATTCTGGTGGCACTTTGAATTAATACAATGGCAATTAGCAATAGGATTGCGGTTACACCAGCAGAAATCAATTGCAGTTTATGTACGTTGGTTGTCATGTTTTCAACCCAATTTCGTTGAAAAATAACTTGTTCAACTTGGGGCATTTTCTCCAACGACATGGCTTTTTTATCGATAAATGAGATATCGGCAAATTCGGATTTTGGATATACTTCGATGCTTAATGGCAGGGCAACATTTTCTGCGTAGGATAGAAATTCGGGGTCGTATTTTTCGGCCATTTCTTTTGAGCCTTCTTCAGCACTAATAAATTTGGTTTGTTTTACCCAATTTTCTCGTTGAAATTGCTTTTCAACGCGGAGTACTTCTGCTTTTGAAATGGAATCTTTAAAATAAATATCGATGGAGGAAGATTCCATTAAATGTTTGCTTAATCCATTAAATCCAACGAGTGAAATAGCCAATAAACCTAGCATAAACATCACGGATGCAAGGGATAAAATGCTGGGCCAAGCACTGGGTTTCCGTCTTTTCTTTGCCATAGTTTTAACCACTACGAAGGTGCAAAGAGATTTTGAGAAAAGTATACAACGTTTGTTTGAGTTTTCCCGTCTTTTCGGTGATGACTATTTAAAGCAACACGGTGTTAAAATTAGTGGGTTGATTTTGTTTGATGGGAAGAGTATGTTAAAGTTTAACCTACGGAATAAAAAATGAAGATAAAATGATATTAGTGGGTATTGCTAAAAAACTGAGGTTTTTAGGGCGATTGGCGATGATGAATTTGAGTAAAAGTATGAAATTAAGTAAAAAGAGTAACAAAATTAAAGAAAATCGATATGTATAGAATCCATTTTGTTGTGTTAAAGGGTTGTTTTTACTACTTTTGAAGGTTAAACGGGTTAATTCCATGAAGAATAAAATTGCTGCGATACTGGCTTTGATGTTTTGGGTTGGTGGATTGTTTGCTGCTGAGCCAACAAAATCTGCTTCCAATGCAGCTGCTGGAACTATTACTTGTAATTCAGCTCAAATTACTTGGACCAATGGAGATGGGGGTTGGAGAATCGTAGTAGTGAAGGAAGCTTCTGCGGTAAATGGATCGCCAGTTGATGGAAATTCTTATTCAGCTTTTGCGAATTTTGGAACGGGTTCTCAATTGGGTACGGGCAATTATGTTTGTTTTAACAACATTACCAATAACTTTACTTTAACGAATTTAAAGAATAATACTACTTACTATGTTGCTGTTTATGAGCATGATGGCATAGGCCCTGACTATATTTTAACCAATCCGGCTACTTGTTCATTTACCACCAAAACTTTATCATTAGGATTTACTTATACAGTTGGAAAAGACAGCTGTCAGGGCACAAACAAAGTCAAATTCACCAATACTACTACGGCCAATTATGGTGGAATAAAATATACTTGGTTTTTTGGCGATGCCACCCAAGATACAGGTTTAAATGTAAGTCATACCTATAATAAAGGCGGAAGTTTTCAGGTGACCTTGGTTGCCAATCCTGCTAATAATTGTATTGACAATTATAACCATCCTAAGCAGGTTTTTATTGTTCCACGCCCAGTAGCCATTCCATTTGAAAAAAATAATGATACCATTCAATGTTTTGAAGGCCATGTTTTCCGATTGGATGATAAAACAACTTTAGCGAAGGTTCCAAAATGTGCGTATATCAGAACTTGGTATTTTACACCAACCGATAGTGCAACCATTCCTAATCCGATTAAAACTTTTATTAAGAGTGGGAAATACCGTGTGTTTTACAAAGCAGAGACATTATTCGATAACAACAGAACGGGTTGTACCGATACAACATCCATGGTTTTAGAAGTTGTACCCAATCCGTCAAGTGGTGTGAGTATAAATGATAGCATTCAATGTTTAAGTGGTAATTCATTTGTATTGGATAATAAGTTCCCCGGTTTAACAACTTTCTCTTGGGATTTTGGCGGCGGGAACGTGGTAAACACTAAATCTTGTTCAAAGTCATATGTGGCAACTGGCGTTTATCCTGTGATTCATAAAGCTACGAGTTCCATTGGATGCTCAAGTACAGATACCGTTTATTTGATTGTAAAGCCCAATGTAGACCCAAGTTATACGGGTTTGCCCGCAAAGGCCTGTCAAAATACATCTTCCATTACCTTAACTCCTGCTAATAACAAGGGTAAGTTTTTTGGGGCTACATTTACTGGAACCACATTTACACCTACCAATGTTGGGGTTTTAAAAATCAAATATGTGGTTTCTGATTCCTTTTGCCCTGATTCTTCAGAGCAATCCATGATTGTGACCGCCGCACCGAAATTGAACTTGGGGAGAGATACAACCCTTTGTGATGGTGCTACAACGGATATCAATATCACCAATCCCGGAAATGTTACTTGGAATGATGGAAATACATCCAATTTGAGAACCATTTCAGCAGCGGGAACCTATTGGGCTATTGTAGATGATAATGGATGTAAAGCCGGTGATACCATCAAAATTCTATTGGATGTTTCTCCCCAAGTTACCCTGCCAACAGATACCTTGTTGTGCGGCGGTGCCATGTTGAAATTGTCTGTTCCGCCTTTTAATGGTAGTATTCTTTGGAGTACTGGTTCTAAAGATACTGTGATTTATGTTAGCTCTGCCGGTAATTATAAAGTAACCTTAACAAACAAATGCGGAACTGCTTCCGATGATATTCAAATTAATGTAACTGCTGGAATGTGCGAGATTTTTGCACCTACTGCATTTACACCTAATGGCGATGGAAGGAATGATGTATTCCAAATTACAGGAAGAGGTATGATCCCAACTTGGTTGTTAATTTATAATCGTTGGGGTGAAATTATATACGATTCAAAAACTACAGGTGTTCACGATACTTGGGATGGCAGATACATGGGAGATTTGGTTCCAGATGGTATGTATAGTTATTTGTTCCGTTATGAAATTAGAACAGGTAGTCGTGTTCGTAGAAATACCGTGAAAGACATGGTGATTTTGATGCGATAAGTTTCGACTCACACCGGTTAACTTTCTCAAATGTACAGTTAACATCAATCGCCCGGTTTAACTTTTTAGTCTGTAGCTTGGGAAAACTGAGTATTTCTTAATTTTTTTCAAAAAAAACACCTTTGAGAATAAATTGTGTTTTATTCCTTGGGGTTTGGTGTCTACTTTTGCAGTAAGATGCAACAGCAACCAGCTACCATTGATCAGGCCAAGCAATTAGGATTGCTTGAAGAGGAGTATCACAAGATTTGTAACATTTTAAATCGCGAGCCCAACTTTACTGAGATTTCAATTTTCTCTGTAATGTGGAGCGAACACTGTAGTTATAAGAACTCCATCGTTTGGTTAAAAACTTTGCCAAAAGAAGGTTCTAAAATGTTGGCCATGGCAGGTGAAGAAAATGCTGGTTTAGTAGATATTGGAGATGGATTGGCTTGTTGCTTTAAAATTGAAAGTCATAACCACCCTAGCGCCATTGAACCTTATCAAGGGGCGGCAACAGGTGTTGGTGGAATTAACAGGGATATTTTTTCGATGGGTGCCAGACCTATCGCCCAATTAAATTCTTTGCGTTTTGGAAATATTGAAACAGATCGCACAAAATGGTTGCTTAAAGGTGTTGTAAAAGGCATCGGCGATTATGGAAATGCATTTGGTATTCCAACTGTTGGTGGAGAGGTGTATTTTGATGATTGCTATGAGCAAAATAACTTGGTAAATGCCATGAGTGTGGGTATTGTTGAGGCAGGAAAAAGCGTTTCTGCGGCTGCTGGTCCTCCAGGTAATCCTGTTTATATTTTTGGATCTGCAACTGGTAAAGACGGTATCCATGGAGCTGCATTTGCATCAAAGGATATGAGTGAGGATTCAATCCAAGATTTACCTTCTGTGCAAGTGGGCGATCCATTCTGGGAGAAGTTGATTTTGGAAGCTTCGATGGAAATTATCCAAACGGGGGCTGTTGTGGGTATGCAAGATATGGGTGCTGCGGGCATCACATGTTCTACCTCAGAAATGAGTGCCAAAACAGGTGTGGGTATGGATGTTTGGTTGGATAAAGTGCCAATGCGTCAGAATGATATGAAAGCATGGGAACTTTTGTTGAGCGAGAGCCAAGAGCGTATGCTGGTAATCGTAAACAAGGGCCAAGAAAAAGAAGTAGAAGCAATTTTTGAAAAGTGGGATTTGACTTACGAACAGATTGGTATCGTAACTGATTCGGGCAACGTTCGATATTACATGAATGGTGTTTTAGAAGCCGATATTCCAGCAGAATGTTTGGTTTTGGGTGGCGGTGCACCGGTCTATCACAGAACATGGAAAGAGCCTGAGTATATGAAGGAAATCGCCAAGTTCAACATTAATAATATTGCAGATCTTTCAATGGAAGAAGCGAAATCTGTTGCTTTGAAATTGTCGGCTGAGCCCAATATCGCTTCAAAACGTTGGGTTTATGAGCAATATGATTCCATGGTGGGAACCATTAATGAATCTACCAATTTGCCATCGGATGCTGCCGTTGTGAAAGTGATGGGAACCAATAAGAGTTTGGCGTTAACTGTGGATTGTAATTCGCGTTATATCTATGCCAACCCCAATAAAGGTACCCAAATTGCAGTGGCTGAAGCAGCTAGAAATATTCGTTGTACGGGCGGTGTTCCAACCGCAATTACCAATTGTTTGAACTTTGGTAACCCTTACAATGAAGAGGTGTATTACCAGTTTAAGAACGCAATCGAAGGTATGGGTGTAGCTTGTAGAAAGTTTGATACACCTGTTACCGGCGGAAACGTGAGTTTCTATAACCAAAGTACAAATGGATTGGCCGTTTATCCAACACCAACTATCGGTATGGTGGGCGTGATTGAAAATCCAGAACACCGAATGTCGTTGAATTTCAAAAACGCGGGCGATGCGATTGTGCTTTTGGGAAAACCAGAAAACGATCTTGGAAGTTCACAATATGTTTCAAAATTGAAAGGTGTAAGCCATTCTACTTGTCCTGAATTTGATTTAGACAAGGAATACCAATTGCATATGGTATTGGAAGAACTCTCTCAATGTGGTTGCGCATCGAGCGTGCATGATATCAGTGAAGGTGGATTGTTTATAGCATGTTTAGAAAGTGCGATGGCAGGCAAATTAGGCTTTGATATTTGTACTGATGCGAACTACCGTTTGGATGCATATCTGTTTGGTGAATCTCAAAGTCGTGTAGTGGTTAGTGTTTCTGAGCAAAACTTGGAGGCCGTTTTAGCATTAGCGGTAAAACATGGAATTGAGGCCATTAGAATTGGTACTGTAACCGAATCAGGAGTAGTAGTAAACGGCGCAGATTGGGGTTCTATGGACACATTTGCGAATCCTTATGACAACACGTTACATAGCTATTTAGCTTAATAATTTTGGGGTATTTCCTGTAACTTGCGAATATGCAGGAAGTATCTTCACATACTTTTAGTTATTGGGAAAAGCAATACCTTGCTCATACACATTGGCTAATTGTTGGAGCGGGATTGGTAGGTTTGCAATCGGCGATAGCGTTAAAGGAGCAATTTCCCAACAAGCGAATTTTGGTAATAGATGAGAAAGCGTTAGGCAATGCGGCAAGTTTTCGCAATGCAGGTTTTGCATGTTTTGGGAGTGCGGGGGAATTGATAGATGAAATGCGAAGAACCTCTGCCGATGAAGCCCTGAAATTATATGAAAGGCGTTATTTAGGCATTCAAAAGTTGATTCAGAATTTTGGTAAGGAAGCCATTGGTTTTGAAGCAACAGGCGGTTACGAGGTTTTTACGGAATCGGAAGCGGATAAATTTTCGGATATTTCAGCGCAGTTGATGGGTTTAAACCAGCAGTTGCAGGCTATTCATGGAAATGCAAATACCTTTCAGTTAAAGGAGATTGGAAGCACAGGCATGCGCGCCTTGCCTACAGCGGTTTTTGCAGCGGAGGAAGGTCCTATTCAAACTCATTTGTTGTATAAGGCGGTTAGAGAAAAGGCTGCCAAAGTTGGAGTGGAAATTCTTGAGGGATATACCGTTGCAGCCATAGACGACAAAGTTGGGGGAGTGAGTATTTGGCTGAGCGATGCCCTAGAAATCCAATGTGATTTTGTGTTGGTGGCAACCAATGGGTTTAGCAAACGTTTGATGCCAGAAGTGGCGGTGAGTCCGGCTCGCGGACAGGTTTTTATCACCGAACCATTGCCCTATCAGCCATTGAATGGAATTTATCACGCCGATGATGGATATATTTATTTTCGTTCTTTAGGCGATAGGATTTTGATTGGCGGAGGAAGGAATCAGGCTTTTGCTGCTGAAGAAACCATGCAAATGCACAATACAGAATTAATCCGCAATTATATCCATCAGTATGTATCTGAAGTGATTTTACCTCATCGCCCGAAAGATAATCCGGTAAAATTCGAGTATCAATGGGCCGGGATTATGGGGATGAATGAGAATCGAAATCCGATTATTCAATTTCATAGTTCACGCATTTTGCTGGCAATCAGAATGGGTGGAATGGGTGTGGCATTGAGTTCTTGGGTTGCAGAGGAAGTCATGAAGCAGGTAAAAGAAATAGTGATTTAACGGGGATAAATATAATTGTAAATTTACAGTCGAAATGGTAAGCAACGATCAAGTACTTAAGGCGTTGGGTTTGTACGCGAAATTGGCGGAATTGCATGGCGAGAATGAATTTAAAATTCGCGCATACAATACGGCGGCATTCAATTTGAAAAAAATAAGAGAGCCATTTGGGGAATTGGGCGATGCGGAATGGAAAAAAGTTCCAGGAGTGAATAAATCGGTATTGGATGCGATAGGAGAGATGCTGCGAACCGATACTTTCTCAGCTTTACAGGAAATGTTAGAGAAAACACCTCCTGGTGTTGTTGAATTGTTTCAGGTAAAGGGCTTGGGGCCCAAAAAAGTATCCATTATTTGGCATCAATTGGGAATTGAAACGTTGGATGCCTTGTTTAATGCTTGCAGGGAAAACCGGCTTGTTGAGGTGAAGGGATTTGGGGTGAAAACCCAGCAGGAAATCCTTCAGAATATGGAGTTTATGTTGGCAGCAAAGGGGAAATGGCATTATGCCAAATTAGAGCCTTTGAAGCTGGCGTTGAAGGAGTTGATGGAGCACCAATATCCAGGTGTAAAATACGCTTGGGTTGGTGAGGTTGCTAGATGCTGTGAAGTGATAGAGAATCCGGCAATTATTGTTGATGCGCAAATTGAATTAACGGAGCTGTTTGATGGTTGGAATTTGCAAGTGGAGGTGGTGAGTTCAAAGGATTTCGAGCGATTGAGTTTTGAGAAATCGGCTACTGATAAACATTTGGAAGTAATTGGTTATCAAGGTGAGGTAGATTGGAAAGGGGATGAAATGGTAACTTATCAATCATTGGGATTGCCTTATGTGATTGCAGAAATGCGTGAACCGGAGGTAGAGAAATACCAGTTTTTATCGCCCGAAAAAATTATTGCCTATAATGATATCAAAGGTACTTTGCATAACCACACCACTTACTCGGATGGATTAAACACATTGGTTGAAATGGCCGATTACGCCAGGAATTTGGGACTTGAATATTTAGGTGTTTGCGATCATTCCCAATCTGCAACGTATGCCAATGGTTTGAGAGAAGATAGGCTGCTACAACAAATGGATGAAATTGCAGCTTATAACGAGGCTATGGCCAAGGCAGGATTGAGTTTTCGGATATTTTCTGGGATTGAAAGTGATATTTTGGGCAACGGCGATTTGGATTATCCAGATGAAATTCTAGCTCAATTGGATTTGGTGGTGGCCAGTATCCACTCTAATTTGGGGATGACGGAGGAGAAGGCAATGTCGCGATTGATTGCGGCGATCGAGAATCCCTACACTACAATTTTGGGGCATCCCACGGGTAGATTGTTGCTGTTGCGAAATGGCTATCCAATTAACCATAAGAAGATTATCGATGCTTGTGTTGCCAACGGTGTGGTAATTGAGTTGAATGCGAATCCATATAGGTTAGACATGGATTGGCGCCATTTATTTTATGCCATTGAACGCGATGCATTGATTTCGATTAATCCCGATGCGCATCAGTTGCAAGGTTATCACGACATGGAATTTGGAACTTTGGCGGCTAGGAAGGCAGGGGTGCCAACGGGCAATGTGTTGAATACGTTCTCAGTTAGTGAAATTTCGCGCTATTTTAGGGATAGGAAAATTTAATAGAATTGGAGTTGCTTGCGATGAAAACCCTTTTAATACTTCGATTTAGTTCCATTGGTGATATTGTTTTAACCACTTCTGTATTGAGGCGGTTGAAGGAGGATTATCCGGGGGTGAAACTGGTTTTTGTGACAAAGCATTCCTTTGTAGGGTTGTTGCCAGATGGCGTTGAGGTGATAGGATTTACTGGGTTTAATAGCGATTTTGTTGCCCGGTTGCGCGGTGTGAAAGCGGATGCTATTTTGGATTTACATGCGAATTTGCGCACTCGCTTTATTAAGTTAATGCTTTGGAATATCCCAAGTTTTAGTTTGAATAAGCAGCGTTTCGGGCGATGGTTGTTTTTGAAAACAGATAGGCATTGGATTCCATTGAAGCACGTTGTGTATCGATATCATGAAACAGTTGAGCCTTTATTGAAATACTGGTCTGGGGAGGACTATGCGATTGGTAAGGTTGAACAGGAAAGGCATGATGCTGAGGTCGTTGCTAATTTAGGGCGAAGAGCGGCTTTGTGGATGAGTTCACTTGCGGTGAAGAATTTGGTTTTTGCCAAATTTGGAATATCGCCAAAAAAATATGGTGTTTTGCATCTTTCAGCTACATATAATACAAAGCGGATTCCCGATTTTATCTGGGAATATATTATTGAAAATAGAACAGAGCATTTGATATTATTGGGCGGCAAAGAGGATGTTGACCGAGCAAATCGATTGGTTGCAAGTGCTAAGATTTCGGACTGGAGTATTTTGAGTGTTGTTGGCGAGACGACTTTGCAAGAATCTATGAAAATTGTAGAAGAAGCGGACTGGTTTGTTGGAGGCGATACAGGATTTACCCATATTGCAACAGCCTATCAAGTTCCAGTACTCCTTGTCTGGGGAAATACGAGCCCAGATTTGGGCTTTTCGCCATGGACAGGCTCAAATTCTCTTGTTTATTCTATGCAGGTAGAAGAATTATCCTGTAATCCATGTTCTAGGCTTGGATATGATTCTTGTCCTAAAAAACATTTCAATTGCATGATGCTTCAAGATTTGCGAAAAATGGATTCTTATTTGCAAAAAATGCGAAACAATGATTGAAATTGTTTTTGCATAAAATATACTTGAATATACTGGTTTTTTTTGCTTATTTTCGCGACCCTTACTAGATATTTTTGATATAAATCAATGAAAACCAATAAAACAACATTAGTCTTTTCGATTGTATTGGCAATCGCCTGTTTGTTCCAGTTGTCATTCACCTGGAAATCGCAACAGTTTGAAAAAGAAGCACATGCGTATGCTAAGAAGGCTGCAGAAAAGGGTGGAAATGAGAAAGAAGCTTATGTTCACTATTTAGACAGTTTGGGTAACGCTGAAATTTACAGCATTGGTATTGCTGGATTCACTTATTACGAGTGTAAACAGAAGGAAGTAAACCTTGGTTTGGACTTACGTGGTGGAATGAACGTAATCTTAGAAGTAGACAAAGGAGCCGTTGTAAAGGTATTGTCTAACGATGGCACCGACAAAGACATGAATGCTGCGATTAATGCTGCGAATGCTGATGTTAGGGATAGAGGCTTGGATTTCGTAGATGCCTTTGTTGCAAACTTCAAGAAAATTGCGCCTAATCGTAAATTGGTTAATTTATTTGCCAAAGGAAACAGAGGAACAATTCAAAGTACTAGCAGCGAAGATCAAGTGGTAAATTATATCCGTGAGGAAACGAATAATGCTGTAAACTTGGTTTATGAAGTTGTAGAAAAGCGTATCAACCAATCAAACGTAACCCAACCAACCATTAATATTATTGATGGAGGTAGAATTAGTGTTGAATTACCAGGTGTAGACAACCCACGTAGAATGGAAGACTTGATTGAAAAGAGTGCCAAATTGGAATTCTACGAGGTTTATGGTAATAATGGTAAAAGAATGGATGGCAAAAGAATTTATGACGCGTTGATTCGTGCTTCTGCTTTGGCTGCAGTTGCAACAAAGCCAGAAGTAGCAGATACAACTGCTTCATCCGATTCTGCCTCAACAGTTGCATCCGTGGCTGTAGATTCTAATAAAACTGAAACTTCTAAAGTAGTTGATAATAAAGCTGGCAACAGTCTATCTAAAATACTAACTCCATTCGGTCAGAACGGTATGGGTGCTTCTATTTGTGTGGTTAAAAAATCAAACCGTGCAACTTTAGAAAAAATGTTGAGTACAGATGCTCGTTTGATGGAAGTTTTGGCAACTGAAAATGCAAAAGTTGCATTTAGCGCAAAGCCAAGAGATTATGATGCAAGTGGTCAACCTGTTGCAAATGCCGATGAATATTTTGTGTATTTCCTGAAAATGGATAGAGATGGCAAGGCTGCTTTGGCTGCTGAGGAAGAAAACATCATTAACGATGCGCGTGTGAATACTTCCCAAACAGGTGAGTTGGAAGTTTCTATGGAAATGACTAGTGAAGCTGCTACACAATGGGCTCAAATCACTGGATCAAACGTGGGTAATTATATAGCAATTGTATTGGATAACAGAGTTTACTCTGCTCCGGTTGTAAATGGAAAGATTCCTGGTGGACAAAGCAATATTACAGGTAATTTTGATATTCGTGAAGCAAATGACTTAGCGAATGTATTGAAAGCAGGTAAATTGCCAGCTCCTGCAAAAATTGTTGCAAGTGAACAAGTGGGTGCTACTTTGGGTGATGAAGCAAAGTCAAAAGGTTTAATGTCTTTGATTTTTGGTTTCTTGTCTACGATTTTATTCATGGTTTTGTATTACAACCGAGCTGGTTGGATTGCGATTGTTGCCGTATTTGGTAACGTTTTCTTGATCTTTGGTACATTGTCAAGTTTGGGTGCGGCATTAACACTTCCTGGTATCGCTGGTATCATCTTAACAGTGGGTATGGCGGTAGACGCTAACGTGTTGATTTATGAAAGAATCAAGGATGAATTGCTTTTAGGTAAAGGTATTAAAACGGCTATTGATTTAGGTTTCAAACACGCTTTAGGTGCAATCTTAGATTCAAACGTAACTACTTTATTGGCAGGTGTAATTTTAACATTCGCAGGTGCGGGTCCAACTTATGGTTTCGCAGTGATTTTGGTAATTGGTATTTTCAGTTCAATGTACACCGCGTTGTTTATTACTAGAATGATGTTGGAAAGAAGAGCTGAAAGAGGTTTAGATACCAAATTTGGTTTTGATTGGAACAAGAACTTCTTAAAGGGTAAAAATATTGATTTCGTATCTCGTAGAAAAGTTTACTATTTGATTTCATCTCCTATCATCTTGGCAGGTATTATTTCTTTTGCCATGAAGGGTGGATTGAGCACTGGTATCGATTTTAAAGGTGGTAACTCATTTGTAATAAAGTTTGATAAAACAGCTAATTATACTGGTGATCAAATTAAGCACACTTTGGATGAAGCTTTCAAAGGAAGTGCGAATGAAGTAAAAACATACGGTGAAGAAGGTCAGTTTAGAATTGTAACAACTTATAAATTGTCTTCAGATAGCAAAGAAGGTAGAGATTCAGTTAAAGCTGATGTTTTGGGTGCTTTGAAAGGATTCAAAATGGTTGGCGATGATCCAGTTGTTCGTTCTCAAAGAGTAGGAGCTTCAATCGCAACTTCAACTAGAGATAAAAGTGCTTTCTTGGTATTGCTTACCGTAATAGGTATGTTTATATACATCGTATTCCGATTCAGAAGCGTTGCTTATGGTTTGGGTGCAACAATAGCATTGATTCACGATATTGTATTTGTATTGGCAGTTTTCTCAATTTTGGATGGTATTGTTCCATTCCCATTGGAATTCGACCAGCACTTAATTGCAGCATTGTTAACCTTGTTAGGTTACTCAATGAACGATACGGTAATTGTATTTGACCGTATTCGTGAGTTCTTGGCAGAAAAGCGTGGCGATATGAACGATGCTCACACAATTAATTCGGCGATCAATGAAACATTGTCTCGTACTATTATTACTGCTTCTACAGTATTCTTGGTAGTATTAATATTATTCTTGTTCGGGGGTGATGCATTGAAAGGTTTCTCACTAGCAATGTTGATTGGTGTTATTGTAGGTACTTATTCTTCAATTTGTATCGCTACACCAGTGGTAATTGACTTTGCTTCTAAAAAGAAACAGAAATAAAATTTAACACTTCGAAATATCGAAAAGCGGAGTGATTATTCACTCCGCTTTTTTTTTACCCCATATTTAAAATAGAATTTGAAATTAATTATATGAGAACCCAATACCCTTTGAGTAATGAATTAATGGAGCAAATTGCAGGTGAATTTGGAACTCCCGTTTACGTGTATCATGGTGAAACTATTGAACAACAGTACAACCGTTTGAAAAATGCTTTTCCTGGTGTAAAAGTGAAATTACATTATGCCTTGAAAGCACTAAATAATATTAATATCCTTAAACTACTTAAGAAACAAGGAGCAGGTTTGGATGCTGTTTCTATTCAGGAAGTGCATCTGGGAATTCGCGCTGGCTATTCACCCCAAGAAATTATGTTTACGCCTAATTGTGTGGACTTTGAAGAAATTCAAGAAGCGGTTGCCTTGGGCGTACATATTAATATTGATAACATTTCCGTATTAGAGCGATTTGGGGCTGAATATGGAAATTCGATTCCTGTTTGTATTCGTTTAAATCCACATATAATGGCCGGCGGACATTCACATATCTCAGTTGGTCATATTGATTCAAAATTCGGAATTTCGATATATCAGTTGCGTCATGTTGTTAGGGTTGTTGATAGTCTTAACATTCATGTAAACGGACTTCATATGCACACAGGAAGTGATATTTTAGATGCAGATGTTTTTTTGCAAGGTGCGGAGTTGTTGTTTGATGCCGCGAGATCTTTCCCCAATTTGGATTTCATGGATTTCGGCTCTGGATTTAAAGTTGGATATAAGCCTGATGATAATGTTACAGATATCGAACAAATTGGATCTAAAATAGCGAAAGCATTTATCACATTTTGTGAAGAGTATGGAAGAGAACTTGAATTGTGGTTTGAGCCAGGTAAATTCATTGTAAGTCAATCGGGATCTCTGTTGGTAAAAGCCAATGTTATTAAACAAACCACTTCAACAGTGTTTGTGGGAGTGAATAGTGGTCAGAATCATTTGATTCGTCCTATGTTCTACGATGCATATCACCATATCGAGAATATCTCGAATCCTGATGGAAATGAGCGTTTATATTCGGTTGTTGGTTATATATGCGAAACAGATACATTGGGCTATGACAGGAAATTAAATGAAGTTAGGGAAGGAGATATATTAAGAATTGCCAATGCCGGCGCTTATGGAATTACAATGAGTAATAATTATAATGCTCGATTACGTCCTGCAGAAGTACTTGTTATGAACGGAGAAGCTCGTATGATCCGCAGAAGAGAAACATTAGAAGATATTGTAAGAACAGAAATAGATTTGGGCGATTAATTTCTGAAATAACTTCATTAGCCTATTCAGATAGTTTAATTTTGATTTGGGAATGATCGTATAAAATAAAAGGGACCCCTAAGAGTCCCTTTTATTTTATCAAGTCTTTCTAAAACGTGAAATTTACTCACATTTTGTATTTAACCAATATTCATAATAACCGCCAAACTGTTGGCCTGGATCAGGACCATCAACCATATCGTTTTGGTTAACTACTTTCTTTCTTACAATTCGAACTTGCATTGAAAGTATTTTGGCATTGGTAGGGTTGTAAGGTGCAAACAATTTATTGGGGATTATACTGAATTTAAATTTGCCCCCACCCAAATTTTTCATCGCCAATTCAGAGAAATTCCCTGCTTGTTTTTCATTTGCTGCAATGGTGATAAATGTGCTCGCACCAGTTCTAGCTTTGATGAAAACATAGAAATCGTCTTTGTTTTTCAAAGAGTCTTTGGTGTCTACATTTCTATCATAGTATAAGGTGAATACATCGTTACCACTAATACTTAAGGTGTCTTTAACGGCTTTGGTTGGGAAGCAATAAACTTTTTGTGGGCCACTAACGGGTGCTACAAAATCAATTTTCAAGTCCTCTGTTTTACATTCACTTCCATTTGCACCCGCGCCACCGTCTTTGAATTTCAATAACAAAGAAATGTCTTTTGCATACAAATCAGCGGGAGTTACTTCGTAAAACTTTGTAGGAATCATGCGGTAATAGTATACATCATCCCCAGCATGTGTTAAACGCAAAGCTTCGTTGCTTTCATTCCATTTGCCATTGTTAAGTGGATGTCCAACTGGATGTTCCTTCGGACTCCATGTCCACATGTACAAAGGTTGTACACCACCCAACATATTAGGAACCCCTGCGAATTCACATTTTTTCAAATCTACCCAAATGGTAATGGAATCATTTGGATTAATGGGATCAGGAGTAGCCCAAGCTTTTTGAGCATAACTATTTTGCATCGCCCCGAAAAACAGAGAGAAAGCAATCAATACTAATTTAAAATTTTTCATCATTTAGGACTTAATTATTTGCGGGTGAACCAAAGATGATAGCTTACGGTACGTTTGCCACCACAAATTTTATTGAACTTCAATACCAAATTGGCATCTTGAGGTCTAACTGGTTTCAAGAGTGAAACTGTAGCTTCTTCTGCTGTACCTGCTTCGAAAACGATTTTACTTGGGTAAGTTGGATTGTCGAAACCCCATTTTCCACTAGTTTTAGGGAAAAGGTTCGCGCCTGCTCCTGCGGTTAAAGAATAATCGCCAGCTTCTGTGAAGGTAGCTTCCACGGGAGTTCCATCAATGTAAACGTCGGAAACATCCAATAATGTATCACTTTCTACGAAAGCCAACATTTGGTTTACATCAATTTGGTCTACGCGGTATAGTACCCAAGTAGATTTGGTTAAACCTTCCGTTTGGCTTGGCGCTGGACCTAGAGTTTTCTGTTCCGGTTTGCAACTGCCGATAGCAAAAACCAATATTAAGGCGCTGATTACGGGAATTATTGTCTTTTTCATTAGTTACATCCTCCTGTTGGGTTAATTTCAAAGATGGTTGTTTTTTCTGTAATAGGAAATTGTAGCACAAATCCAGGGCAGTTCCATGCATGTCCTCTAACATATAGGTTTTGCCCTTCTATAGCACCCAATCGTTTGATTTCATTGGTTCTGTCACCGCTAAACATCAATTCAATTCTTCTTTGAAATCTTGTTTCAGTGATGATTTGATCTGCAGTGGCAGAACTGCTCAATTTGCGGTTGTCATTGGTGTAAGCACGGTCAATAATTTTATTAATATCATCAACAGCAACTGTTAAATCGCCACCAGATTTGGCCAAAGATTCTGCTCTAATCAAATACATTTGTGTTAAGTGCAACAAGGGTACATCAAAATATGGAGCATTAAATGCTTCTGTTTTGATAAACTCATTCTGTGCACCCGCGTTCACAACGGTTAACATTTTTACACGTAAATCAGAAGTATCCTTGATTGAAGCGTAGAAAGCTTTATCTACCTGACAGGTTGGATTACCAGGAGCGTAATTATCTGTAAAACCACCACTTCTCTTGTCGCTCGCACTTGTGCTTACGATTTTGAAAATGTATTCAGAACTCGCTTTGGCTGTGTAAAGATTGGTGGTGTCTGTGAATTGGTAATTGCCAGAATTAATAATTTCACTGGCCAAAGCAGCTGCAACACTATATTGTCCCATTTGGAAATTCACATGTGCCAGCAAAGCTTTTGCAGCATCTTTGTTTGCATAGTTTCCATTAGAAGCCGGTAATAAATTCGCAGCTTCAGAAGCATCAGCAATAATTTGCTCATATGCTTCTTTAACTGATTTTCTTGGTTGTGGCTTGGTAGAGGCAGAGGTTACAATCGCAATTCCAGGATGTAAATTATCCGTTGTTGACCCATAGGGCTGAGCAAACATGCGGACTGCTGTAAAATGACAGAAAGCTCGGATAAATTTGATCTCTCCATTCATTCTATCTTGATCGGATTGAGAAAGTGCAACTCGGCTCATGTTATCTTGAACGAAGTTCGCCCTGAATATAACGCGATATAAGCTAGCGTAAAATCCGCCACATGTGCTATTGAAAAACAATACGTTATGGTTGTATAGTTCTTTCAAATCGTTGTTGTTCGGTAAGGACAAGTTATCCGATTGCATTTCGCTCATCATTTGAGCAAATCCACCGAAAGTATTGGCTAATTCATTGTAGCTGCTGTTCAAAAGTCGCTGCAAATCATCGGCATTGTTAATTGCGCTATCTACCAACAATTCATTTGGCGGAGGCGTTTCAATCCATTTATCGCAACTCACAACACCTACTCCAACCGTTGTTAGGGTGAGGGCGATAAGCGCAGAGGTTAATTGGTTTGTTTTCATGATTAGAATGACAAATTAATGGAAAGACTGATACTCTTCTCTTGAGGAGTAGTTAAATAGGTAATGCTACCGCTCATATTTCTATCGGTTGCGTTTTCAAAGTCACGGGCAATCTCAGGGTCGATGCCGGTGTAACGTGTCCAAGTTAACAAGTTGGTTCCTACCAACATGATGCGCATTGCATCGAACTTAGATTTTTTCAACCAAGCCGATGGCATTCTGTAAGAAACGCTTAAAGTTCTTAAACGAACGTATGTGCCATCTTGTAACCACAAATCAGTGTTGATCCATGGGGTAGTAGAACCGTGGTTGAAGGTGCTCAAAGTCATCTTCGGATACAAAGCATTCGCATCGCCAGGAGCTTGCCAACGATCCAAAACACGGCGGTCCATGTTCCAATCAGTTACCATGCTCAACTGACGTTTTACTGAGCTTTCGAAAATGCTACCACCGATGTTATAGTAAATGTTGGCGTTTAATTCCCAGTTTTTGTACGTGAATACGTTACCCAAGTTACCGAAAGCCTTTGGCAATACATTGCCTACGGCTACACGGTTTGCAGGATCCCATTTGTAGGTTTCATTACCATTCAAATCCAAATAAATTGGCGCACCAGTATTGGGGTCTATTCTAGAAAATCTTACCAAGAAGTTTGTTCCAACAGGCTGGTTCACTACAACACGGGTATCGTTTGTACCACCGGAAATTGCGTCTGGGGTATAAATTCCAATTGACGTGATTTTGTTTGCGTTCTTGGCGATGTTGAAGTTTGTTGTCCAATTTACATTTTTCTTACGAATGTTGATGGTCTTTAGAGAAAATTCAACACCTTGGTTTGTAATCTGCCCAACATTATCATAGTAATTTCCAAAACCAGTAGACACAGGGATATTAACGTTCATTATAACATCAGTGGTAAGTTTATGGTAATAAGTAATATCGCCCGAAATTCTATTTTTCAAGAATCCGTATTCAATACCTGCATCAAAGTTGGTAGTTGTTTCCCAACGCAAATTGGGGTTTTCCAAACGAGCGGGAGCCAACGTTGGTTGCGTGTTATAACGTGGTAAGTTAGAACTTGGCGTAATTGTACCCCAACGAGCATAGTTGTCGAAATTCGCATTACCGCTTCGTCCGATACCCGCACGCGCTTTCAAGAAATTGATCCAACGCTGTTTTTTAATGAATGATTCTTCACTCAAAATATAGCCAATAGCCGCTGCAGGGAAGAAGCCATAACGATTGTTTCTACCGAAACGTGAACTACCGTCCCAACGGCTTGTAACCTGGAAGTTGAATTTGTTTTTGTAAGAGTAATTGAAACGACCGAAATAAGAGATAAACGCCCATTCGTATGGGGTTCTTGAATAAGTAACAGCGGTTGCTGTATGGGTTGAATCCGTAATAAAAGCAGATGGGGCGATAGGGTTTTTGTCGATCGGACCGGCCGCGTCGAAATTCTCTACATATTTGCCTTTGCTAATACTTTTTTGGAATTCATGACCTAACATGGCCGCGATGCTGTGGTTCCGGCCTAAATCTTTATTGTATTGTAATGTTGTATAGTAGTTGCGATTGGCAGTCCAAGTTGGGAACCATTTTGCATCACCTTGGAATGCATAATTAGCATTATAATACTTGATTAATGCGGCAGGCTCATACAACTGTTCATTATAATCCATGTAATCATAAGAACCACTCACATTCCATACTAAGTTTTTAGCCAAATCAACACTCAAAGAAGCGTTGTTAATGGTTCTCACTTCAACCGTTCTCCAACTCTTTAAATCACGGATGGTTTGTAAACCTACAGGTGTGATATAAGATTTGGTAGCACTGTCGTATAATGGTTGCAATGGGTATATGTTCAACATGGTACTCATGGCGCTTCCTAAACCACCGGCCCAAGAGGCGTCAACACGGTGGTTTGTACCTTGGCTTAAAGAATGAGAAAGTTGCAAGTTTACACCTTTTATGGGTTTGAAATCCATGTTAACTCTCTCTGCTACACGATTATAGCTATTGCCAATGATGAAGCTTCCATTATCGTCGTAACTTAATATTCCTTTTACTGCAAAGTTCTTTCCCACATAATTTCCTGAAATATTATAGTTCTGTTTTGAACCCCTACCGATAACTTGATCAACCCAGTTGGTATTTATTTTTTGCGCTTGATCCCATGTCATTCTAACACCAATTAATGATAAATCAGGTGTGCCAACATGACCGTCATTCTGCCAAGCTTCTTGATAAAGTTGCAACCATTCTGGGCCACTCAACATATTTGGTTTTTTTGTGGGTTCAGAAATACCCCAACGTGCACTAACGTCGAATTTTAGGCCTTTTTTCTTAGCGCGCTTGGTTGTAATTAATATTACACCGTTCGCACCCCTAGAACCATAAATACTTGTTGCTGCTGCGTCTTTCAAGATTTCAATATTTTCAATATCATCTGGATTGATTGAAGCCAAAGGGTTATTATTAAAACCACCTCCATAATTTGAACCATTGGCTCTATTCATGAAATAGTCTTGGGTAACTGGAATACCATCAATTACATACAATGGGTCTCCCGCAGCAGAAATACTAGAAGCACCCCTGATTCTAATCAATGATGCACTACCAGCCATACCGCTTCCTACAATAACTTGAACGCCCGTAGCTTTACCTTGCAAAGCGGCTTCAAAGCTAGGAGCAGGCATATCGGTGATGTCTTTCCCTGAAACTGTGGCAATGGAACCCACTACATTTCTGCGCGTTTGGCGGCCATAACCAACAATTACAACTCCTTCCATCGCAGTAATGCCAGTTTGAAGTGATAGATTCACAATGGTATTTCCTCCGTTGGTGATAGTTACCATTGAAGCCCCGTCTTCCATTTGTTCCTTGGTGAAAACAATTTGGTAGGTACCTGGTGCAATCCCAGCAATTGAATAACTACCGTCAACTGCGGTAATTGCTTTGAAAGCGGTGTTCACCAACTCAACGGCAGCACCTTCAATCGGTTTTTTGCTAGAAGCATCGGTAAGTACGCCCGATACGCTTCCTGTTTGTGCCATTGCACTACTCATTAACCAACATGTAAGTGGTAATAACAGAGAATGCAATCGCTTCCGTATAATTTGATACATAGGCAATAAATTAGTTTTGCAATATACTAAAAAAAATCAAGGAAGTGTCATTCTAACAATAAGTAAAAGTGTAGAAATGACGTTTTGCCACAAAAAATCCTAAAATCCTTATACAAAAGGAGTTCGCTATGAGCGTTTTTTGGTGAAATTTTATTGTGGTTTAGGATAAAACCGAATGATGGGCCTAAAGCCGGTATAGGCATTCGCACTAAATTTATGTTGAAATTCTACGGCGAAAGGCTCAGTGTAATAGAAGTCTTTAAGGTAATTGCCCCCTTTAACTGCGTAGTAATTCACCATGTCTTCTTCTTTCCACAAAGTTTTGCTTAAATCAAAAGCGGAAGGATTCTGATAAGCGTTGGGAACCAGTGTTCCACTGATGTTGTATGTGTACGTTTTATTGTTGAATAAATGACCCATCGCTGGTGTGGAAGTCCACTCTGAAACATTTCCTAAAAAGTGGTTCACCGCTGACATTTCTTTTGGGAAATTCAATCCCGATGTCTCCATAGGTATAGATAATCCCAGTCTCCAAGAATTAACATTGCCAATTTGGTAAATTTTTACACCATGCAAAGTGGATAGTCCATTGACATTCAAAATGAAACCATCTTTCATTCCTATGATATTTAATAGGTTGTAATGGTTTACGTCTCTAATTACACTTCGATCTATTGTAATTGATTCTTTGTATTTCTTATTGAGAAGTGGTAGTAAAGGTTTGGCAATAAATTCATCATAGGCGGCAATCCATTCTGCTGTAGTGGGTAGGTCAACTTCAATCATCATATTCGAGGGAATGAGATTTGCCCACTTAGCCTTCAATTGTGTTTCTAACCATTTGCAATATGCCCTTGCTTGCACAGCACTAACACCAACAACAGGGTAGTTGTTGTATGCTTCATGCTGGAAATAATAAATAGAATAAGCTTCATTGTATACAACTTGGCCCTGTATCCAAACATTGGTGTCGGGATAAATTTCAGAAACTTTTAAGCCATAATTTTTAATAAAAGTAGAGTCTTTTTTCATGGCATCTACAAAGCTTCTGTATTCTTTATTAGAAATCTCATTGTGGTAAACATAAAACGGACTAGTACTATAATGTTCACTTAGATTGTGGATCGTATCAAATCCAGCATAATCATTAAATACCGGGAGGTAGGTATGTTTGGTTAAAAAGAGGGAGTCTTTGGGGTATTGCCAATTGGCAGCCTTAGGTAAATCCTTAGCTGAACTTGAAATAACTGGGAAGTATTGCAAATAGAAGTCCTTGTTCTTAGATAATGCATTCGGCGCTTTTAACGATTTTTTAATCGGTTCAGCTGATTTTAAATAATACCGAAATGTTAAATCTTGATGGGGAAGAATTTGTGACGTCAAAGGATTAATAACCAACACAACAAAAAGTAAAAATGCCCCTTTGAATTTACTCAATGAGCCAAAATGAAATCTCCAATATATGATGATTGTTGAATATTTAAAAAACA
This sequence comes from Sphingobacteriia bacterium, assembly GCA_021151535.1. GTDB lineage: Bacteria > Bacteroidota > Bacteroidia > NS11-12g > UBA955 > JAGKXC01. Next base: position 47,275 of record JAGKXC010000003.1, read on the forward strand.
ATGTATTTGCTAAATATTGAAATTTCATGATTGATTGATTTAAATTAATAATTTGTTACCTCATCTGAATCAAAGCAGGATTGGATGTTACGGTTCTGTTGATTTTCAAATCTCTTAACAGGGGAGACTTAGGTCTTAATGAAAATAACCATTGCTTCCCATATCCAGAAGGGATAAATGTGAATTCTAGCTGCCAACAATGTAAAGACCTTACAACGGTGAATTGTGAAGATGCTACTTGTTTGCGCATGAAGTCATAGCCAGTGCTGTAAGCTATTTTCCATTCATCTGTAATATTAATGTCGCCATTTATCGTTAATCGGTTGTTGGTTAAGTTGTTGCCAGTATAACCTTTGTGCTCCGAATTCAAGTTTAAATTGTATGTAAAACCAATAGACCAAGCTTTGCTAAAATCGTAATAATCCCAAGGTTGATTTTTTACTTGTTCTAACTCCTCTGGATCTGCGTCTTTTGTTTTGTCTAGATTCCCATCGCCAGATTTCTCCGTTTTCGACTTTGATTTGAACATGTCAGGTGTGATTTTAGACGAAACGTTGGCATTAAAATTCTTAAATCGCAAGGGCATACCGCTTGAGTTGACATAAAAATTGTTAATTGCGTGCCCATTTTTAAATTCGTAGAAACTGTGTGATGCAGTAAGTCCAATACGTAACTGTTTAAATAACACAGTATTTAAGGTTGAATTTATGTCGCTAAATTTTAAAGAATCAGCAAACATATTGTAATTGCCATTGAAACTCAATTGGTCAATAATGTTTACTTTTTCTGGTTTTTTACCTCCTGTGGTATCGGTTTTTGCGATTTTTTTGGCTTGGAAGTTATTGCCAATGCCATATGTTATTGCTCCACCACCAACTTGTCCTGTACCGCCATATAGATTTGATGCAAAAATGCTGTAATCCCTAGTTTTATTGCCTGAATCAATGTAGCTGCGGGTCCATCCTTTTGCTTTTCCGTCAATTTCCGGGCGATAAGTAAATCCAATACTCGGAGTGATTGTATGTCTTATCGCGCGAATTCTTCCTATTTTGAGTTTATTAAAGGTACCATAAATGTTGGTGTTAAGGTTGGCGGTCGCGTCATAATTGTATAACCTAAAAAAGCTCATTGTGTCACGAATGGCGACCTTTTTATTTGCAATATCCCAGTTTTGAAGTTTAGCTTGAAAATACCAAGTTTCACTGTAATTGAAAGAAGGCGTAAGATTCAGAACGCCTTTAAATAATTTCACATTGGTTGAAATGGGAATTCTATGCTTCACGCCTGATTGAAGGTTGTCGAAAGCAGTTTTGTATTTATCACTAAAAATGATTGTGTCTTTGGTATTCAATACGTTAGCATAGTTCATGTTGTAGCCCAATCGCAATTGTTGGTACCATTTGCTATTGCTGCTGTTTTTCTTGGCGAAGGGTGTTAAGCTTGATACACCTAAATTGATGTTTGGTAATTCAATTCGGAAGTCGCGGGTTTGGGTATTTTGACTATGTCGAGCGCTTGCGGTTAGATTCATCTTGTTTTTAAAGAAGTTCTGACCATAATTGACACTTGAAGTGAACTGATTGTTGTTCAGTGATCTTACGTCTTGCGCATTTTTCTTGTTAAAATTACCAGTTACAATATTGATATTACCATTTAATGTTATCCCAGGTAGTAATTTTGGATCCATGTTAAACTGGCCAGTGATGCCAAAGTCGATCGTTTTCTTGTATTCTGGATTGGCGAAATCTAAGCCATTACCAAATCTACTGGCTTGTAGATTTAAGTTGCCTTTCCAGTGATACCGTTTGGAGAAATTGGTTTGAATTTTCCCTCTTAAATCGCCATTTAAAAATACATCGGTAGCAACGGTTAAGTCCATAAATTGACCTAAAGCTGTGTAATAACCTAAGTTAGAAAGAAAGAATGATTTGTTTGGGCGAAAGTATCCATAGTTTGGCATAAGAATCCCATTTCTTCTACCTTTTTGCAATGGTGCTAATCCAAAAGGTAGTGCCAAAGGCGTAGGAATTCCTAGGAAAACCATATTTGCGGGGCCAAAGAATGCTTTGTTGTTGGGTATGATTTTGATTTTTGAAGTATTGAGATAAAAGTGTGGATTCGGATCATCGCAAGTAGTTAGTTTGCCATTTGCACCAATAAACGCACCATTAGGTTGTTTTACTACTGCTTGTAATTGTACATACGCTTCATCTTGTTTGAGATGCAATCCGTAAACTTTTCCTTTTTGGGTAGAAGAGGAGTAAATCATTGAGTCTGCTTCATAGGTTTCTCCTTTATCTTTGAATTGGGGTTTATCGCTGTAATTACCAGCCGAATCAGGTCCGCCTTTTGCAAACAATATTTTTTTATTTAATCTAACTTCGATAAATCTAGCCTGCAAATCGGTTTGGTCGAATTGAACATGTGCTTTGTGGTAAAGTTGGGCAGTAGCTTTGTTTACCCAAAGGGTTAAGCTATCTTGTGCATCATAATGAATGGGCGATTGCAGTGAGGATTTGGTAGTGAAAGGTAAACTGTCTGTTTTATTAGACTTAATGCTGATGCTATCAGTTTTTTGTAAGGTTTGACTTAATAGTGTTTGAGTAAAAATGAGAAAAAACAAAGCAATCCACACGGTGCGTGAACTACCTGTATTATATATAAGGTGAAAATTTCTCAAATCGGTGCGAAATTCGGCAAAAAAATTGCGTATCGGAAAAAGGCTTTCAACAATTTTCGAAATTATCGAGTAGTTGACAGAAAATAAACGATAAAATAAAAGAAATCATATGTTTAATCTCAAAAGTAAGGTAAAGGCAATATCAGAGCAGTTAGTTTTGAAAATGCGCAGGGGGTTAGGGAATCGATGGGTTTCTTTTAAAAGTGCATGGCAATTTGTTATAGTTGTGTTTTTAATTGCAGGTTTACCTGCCGCAAAAAGTGTACGTGTGGTAACGGGTCTTAAAACAATCGTTATCGATGCGGGTCATGGCGGAGTAGATCCAGGATGTAATGGCGCAAATGAAATTACAGAGAAACAAGTTACGCTTGGCGTAGCGATGAAATTAGGGAAGTTTTTGGCAGACAGCATGCCATCCGTTAAAGTAATCTATACGAGAACTACGGACAAGTCGTTGAAATTGTGGGAAAGACCTTATTTAGCGAATAAGAATGCGGCCGATTTATTTATTTCAATTCATTGTAACGCAAACAATAATACTGGAGCAGCAGGTAGTGAAACTTATTTTATGGGTTTACACAAATCGGAGGGCAATTTAGAAGTGGCAAAGCGAGAAAATTCAGCTATTACTTACGAGGCCGATTATCAAAGTAATGAGCGATATGGAGGATTTGATCCAAATTCACCTGAGGGGCACATTATTTTTTCATTGGTACAAAATGCCTTTATGAAGCAAAGTTTAAAGTTGGCTACGAAAATTGAGAGTGAAACAGGAAAAATTAGTGCTATTAAAAGCAGGGGAGTAAAGCAAGCCGGTTTTTTGGTGTTATGGCAGACATCTATGCCGAGTGTACTAGTAGAAACTGGATTTTTGACCAATTCAAATGATAGAAAGGTTTTAAAAACTGAGGAGGGTCAACGAAAAATCGCACAAGGAATTTTTCGTGCAATTAAAGATTATAAGAGTTCTTTGGAGGCGATACAGTCAAATGAGACTCCTAACTCAGTGGGAGGCAATCCCTAAGAGTTTTTTTTAAAAAATCTTACTTTTTTTTACAATTTTCTTGCAACCTTTTGCAGAATTCACGTCATTTGTGAAAACTAACCTAAATTTTTTCTATGAAATCAACAATTACAAAACTCAAAAGCCTTGTGTTTTCAGCTGTTTTGCTGGGGGGATTCCTCTCAACGGCAACGGTGAAAGCACAGTGTCCCACGGCATGCGCGGGGCAAAACTCTTGGGGTTGCGGTGGCGCACTAGTAGGTAGCGGTACTGATTACCCAGGAGACATCCTTGCTGTTTCGGTAAAGGATGCAAAGGGTACTTCATTAGCTTCTTACAGTGGATTGGGGTGTACTAGTTACACTGCATCTTCTACTTACAAAGGGGTTTTAAACCAAGGTAAGGCATTCGACGTTACTGCGGGTGAAGTTATCAGTGTTACTGTGGATGGTGGTACTTGGGCTTCTCAAAGCTGGGGTACACGTGTAGGTATTTGGATTGACGCTAACCGTGATGGTCAGTTTGGTCAAACTGAGTGCTTGGTAGATCCTAACACAAACATTGCTTCTGGTCCAACTACTTACAATTTGACTATGCCATGTTGGAAAACAACTGGTTGTAGTTACATGCGTATCCGAGGTGGTGCTTCTGTTTACACATTGAACAACACTATGGGTTGTAACACACAGAACACATACGGAAACGTGTTGGATTTGGAATTGAACTTGAAATTGGGTGCAACTCCAGTTGCTAATTTCACCGTTCCTTCTTCCAACAATTATGTGAATCAATTGGTTAAATTTAATGCAGTTAATCCAAGCAATGGTTATTTGTATAAGTGGACTTTCGATAAGGCTGCAACACCTCCGTATACTGGTTACAGTAATACTACAGCAAAAGGTGCGGCAACTTGGAAGAGTTCTGCCAATGGTGGCCCTGGCCCAGGTAAGTATGATGTGAAATTATTGGTTTCATATTGCGGTCTTGCAGACTCAATTACCAAGCAGGTAACAATTGTTAATCCTACAAGTACGCCAAAAGCAGATTTTATTGCTTCTTCTAATGAAGTAGAAATCTATTTCGATGTACAAATGTTTGATTTGAGTAATCAAGGTGCTTACAAATGGAGTTGGGAATTATATTCTCCAACAGGTATCGATGACCAAACTGCTACTGTACAGAACCCTAAATTCACTTTACAAGAGACTGGCTGGTACAAAGTATGTTTAACCAGTGAGAACGACTTAGGTGCTTCTAATAAATTGTGTAAGGATCGTTACATTGAGTGTATCAACCCTACAGAATATATCATGGGTCCTCAACACGAGACTCAAGCAAAATCAGGTACAATCTATGATCATGGTTATACTTCTCCTTACAGCAATAACCGTAAGAGAACTATTGACTATTTCAAAATTGTTCCTTGTGGTGCTGAAAAAATCACATTGACATTCGCACAATTGAAATTAGCTGATGCTGGTGACATTTTGAGAATCTATGATTACAGTGAAGAAAATCCAAATAAATTGGTTGCTACAATCAATGGAACGAATGTTTCTAAATACGACACAGCTAAAATTGTTTTAACAAGTGGTGTTGGTTATTTAACTTTTGAATCAAATGGTACTGGTACTGATGCTGGTTATATTATTAATTTCGAAGCGAAATTGAAGCCTGCCATTAAGCCAGAAGCTGATTGGTACACTGAATTTTTGCCTATTGCTACTGGAACTACTGTAGATTTCTTGAATACTTCTAAGAATGCTTTGGGTATCCCTGAGTATGAGTGGACTGTATTAGACTATACAGGTGATCCTGATTTCGGCGCAGTAACTGCTCCTGCTTTGAGTAAAGATTTTTCTTATACTTTCAATTCAACAGGTGATTTCCACTTAATGTTGGTTGCAAGAACTTGTACTGGTGTAGATACTGTCATTAAGAAGTTTAACGTTTACACTCCAACAGGTCCAGGCAACTTGGATTATGTTGCCTCTAATGTTCGTCCAAACGTAAATGACGTAATTAAAATCACAACTAAAACTGATTTCGCTACTAACTTTGAATGGAACATTTTCCCTACAACTTTCACTTATGAAAATGGTACTAGTTCAACTAGCAAAAATCCTGAAATTAAATTCACAAAAGGTGGTGCTTACACATTCACTTTAACTGCTTATAATTCTCCAGGTGGTCAGTCAGCTACTACTAAGAAAGTAATTAAGAACAAGTATGTTATCGTATTAGACTATTGTATTCCTTTGGTTGATATCCAGTCTTCTGACGTAGGTATTAACAAAGTTGTGTTAAGCAAAGATTCTAAGTCTTTGATGACAAACGAATCAGAAGCCGGTGCTTCGCCATACACTGATTACAGTGATGATGCTGACATGATTGTTCCTGTTTTAACTTTCGGTGCGGAGTATGAAGTAGAAGTTACTAGAAACACTATTTCTAACGATGTTAACTATAAAGTTTGGATCGACTTCAACATTGATGGTGATTTCAATGATGCTAACGAAGAAGTATTAACCAGCGGTAAAATTTCTTCTGCTTCTACATCTGCTAAGTTTAAAGTTCCAACTTTGGCTAACAGTTTTGAAGGTAGAGCACGCATGCGTGTAGGTGTTTCTTATTCTGACTTCAGCAACACTCCTTGTGGTGTGAACACTGTAGGTGAATTTGAAGACTATGCTATTGTTTTAGCTAACGACAATTTGCCTCCATCAATTACTTTGATTGGTTCTGATACAGTAAGAGTTGAGAAGTCTACAACCAAGACTGCTTGCTATCAAGAAATTGCAACGAAGACTTATAAGGCTTCTGACCCAACTGAAGGTGACATGACAAGCCAAGTAGTTGTTAAAACCGATTTGGATTGCACAGCTCCTGGTATTTATACTTTCGAATTCAATTTGCAAGATGCTTCTGGTAACAAAGCTATCACTCGCACTCGTACAGTAATTGTTGCATTAGACAAAACAGCTCCTGTTTTAACATTGAACGGAAACGACACCATTGTTCTTGAACAGTGTGATGTTTACAATGAGTCTGGTGCAGTTGCAATTGACGCTATTGACGGTAACTTGACATCAACTGTTAAGATTTCTGGTGAAGTTAAGTCTGGAGAAGTAGGTAACTATTTGTTAACTTATTCAGTAAAAGATGCGCAGTCTAACTCTTCATCAATTACTCGTTTGGTTATCGTAAAAGACACTAAAGCTCCTCATATTTTGAAATTGAATAGCAATATTGTTGACGGTACTGAAATTCAAGTTCAAATCGCTAGCGTATTCGTAGATGATATCTATGCAATGGATGAGTGTAATGGTGGTATCACAGTTAACAAAACTCCTGGTTTCAAAGGACAAGTAAATACAAACGCACGTGGTACATATCCTATTACTTATTCTGCAGCTGACCCATCTGGTAATAAAGCAGTTGAAAATGGATATGTAATCAACTACCGTGTAGACGATTATATCGCTCCTGAAATCAACTTAAACACTTCAGATACAGTAATTCACGACGTTAACGAGCCTTACTATAGCCGTAGCGTAACTGTAACTGACAACTACTATGATAAGACTCAGGTTTCTGTTACCAAAGTTGGTAAAGTGGATCCTTTGAAGTTGGGTACTTATGTTGAAACTTTCACTGCAACTGATGCTTCTGGTAACTCTATCACTAAGCAACGTTTCATTAAAGTTGTTGACCGTGTAGCACCAACTATCACTGCTCCTCCAGTATCTGCTTGTGTTGGTACTCCTTTCTGGGCAATGAGTGGTTTGATTTTACGTGATAACTACTATTCTTCTGGTGACTTGACTCCATTGGTTAAAGTATTAGGTACTAACATCAACATCTATGAGGCTGGTGTTTACTATATCAACTATGCATTAACTGATCCTTCAGGTAACGAAGCTACTATCGTATCTCGTACAGTTTATGTTCAATATGCTCCAAACTGTGGTAACACTTATTTGGAAACTGAGAACGTAACTCTTGAGAATGCTGTAAACATCTACCCTAACTCTTCTACAGGTTTGTTCAACATGTCATTTGCCTTGAACAACCAGAAGCCAGTTATGGTACAAGTAACAAACGCTTTGGGTGCAGTTGTTAAATCAATCAACAACGTATCTGGGTTTGGTGTTACTGAATTGGATTTGACTGGTGTAGCTCCTGGTATCTACAACGTGTCTATTTCTAATAATGGTGAAGTAGCTACTAAGCGTGTAGTTGTAACCCGCTAATAAATTTTGATTTCATAAAAAAAGGCTCTGCGAAAGCAGGGCCTTTTTTTTGCTCTGTTAAGGAGTTTCAACGATAAATACATATTTTTTTCGGTTTTTAGATGAGTGATACATTCTTTTTGTTAATTTTAAATCATACAGTTTCTTTTTCCATTAATTTTGTTACATATTAATTGCCGTGTTTAGTAAAATTTCAAATGAGTTTAAAGTAGGTGTTTTAACTGTTATCGCTGTTACCCTATTAATTATTGGTTATAACTTTATGATGGGTAGAGATAACTTGTTAAGTAGAGGCAGGCAATACCATGTGATGTATACAAATACCCAAGGATTAAGCGTGGGTACAGCATTGATGTATAACGGCTATCGAATCGGAGTGTTGAGAAAATTACAAATGGTAGAAAATGGTGAAATGATTGAGGCTACTATTGAAGTTAGTAGTGATTTGCCTATTCCCGCTAACTCAAAAATTAAATTACAATCTGATCTTTTGGGTGGAGTAACTTTACTTTTGTTAAAGGGCGACGCAAAAAACTTGGCAGATGATGGGGATCAGTTACAAGCTGAATACTCAAAAGATATTTTTAATGTGATTAATAGTAGAGTAGTTAATTTAAGTAATAGTGCCGATTCCTTATTTTCTACATTAAATCAATTTTTTCATTCCAAAGACTTGACAGCTGCTATCGGTAGTTTACCTGGTACAATTAATGAATTGCAGTTGGCTATAAAGACATTGAGAGAAACTGTTTCCAATATGTCTCCAAACATAAATAATACGATGTCAAACTTGAGTGCTTTTTCAAATAATTTTGCAGTGTACGACAAAGAGTTAAAGGAAAGTTTAGGTCATATTAACACTGCTGGTAAGCAGCTGGATTCTGTTCAAATAAAAGCTTTGGTTTCTAATTTAAGTAATGCGTCTGCACAAATATCTTCTATTATGGAGAAAGTGGGTAAGGGCGAAGGAAGCTTAGGTAAATTAGTGAATGATGATAAGTTTTATACTGATCTTCAAAAGACCAATTTGGATTTACAAAAGTTGGTTTTGGATTTGAAGAAGTATCCTGAAAAATATGTTCCTGTTCCTGGTACTAAAAAGCAGCGTAAAAAGGCTAAAAAGGCAAGTGCTGCGGATTCCTCGGTGTGGTAATTGTTATTTATTATTGAACTGCTTGTATCCATATAACGCTTTGTAATAGCGGAATAGTGACACAAGAAATTTACCTTTTTCTTTCATATAAGGCTATTAAAATAACCATATATAACAAATGGTAAAAAAAGTCTTCAAAGGGGATAGTTCCAATTCTAATACCTAGATTTTCAAGTTCATTGTATATAAGTACGGGTTTCCCAGTTAAAATACCATTAACATAACTCATAGGTAATAAACATATCGCCCATGAAATATATAATCTAAGCAAATATTTCTTTTTGTTCAGTTCTGTGTATAGAATTCCACCAATTAATAAACTAAATGTGATTATTGTGTAGAGGTGAGTTGGCTTGTAAACGATGGATGAAAATGAAATCGCTATTATGATTATAGAAACTAATCGCGATAAGTTAGGATATTCTTGAGATTGGATTTTCGGAAAATATGATTCAATGCAGGCGTATATGAATGAACTGGCATATGGAACAACAAAGAAAAATCCATATTCTTCTATTGGCAGATTGAAAATATCTATTCCAATTAAATAGGGTGCATTAAATCTCCAAACTCCTAATTTGGTAAAAATAATATCCCAGATGATATAAAATGTTGATGCGACGACAATAGGTAAAATTAATTGTTTCCAACTTTTATAGAAAGCAACTCTTTTGTCGAATGATAAACAAAAAGGACCCATAACTGATAAAATCAGTAGAGTGAGGTAAGTGTATTTTGACGGTAGTCCAAATGTTATTTCATACCACATGGGTTGTGTTTTAAGCTACTTGGAAACCAAATGCAATACCATAATCTTTTAATTTGTTGCGAAGGATTCTACGTGCTACGAAAATACGGGTTTTTACTGTACCTATTGGAATCTGAAGTTCTTCAGCGATTTCATGGTATTTAAAACCTTCCGCATTTAACTTAAATGTGACCTTTAATTCAACAGGCAAAGATTCAACGGCATTGTCTAAATCTTTGCGAATGAATTTCAGTTCGGCTTCATTTTCTGTTCTGTGTGAGGGAAGATCCAAAAAATATGTATTTTCGGTGCTATCCAGGAAGGTATTGCGTTTAGCGTCTCTTCTATAGTTATTAATGAAACTATTTTTAAGGATGGTGTAAAGCCATCCTCTGAGATTAGTCCCTTCTTGAAATCTATCTTTATAACGATATGCCTTAAGTACAGTTTCCTGAACAAGATCTTTTGTTTGTTCCATATCGTGGGTTAATGATAAAGCGTAGTTTCTTAGCGGAAACAATTCGTTTGCTATCATACCGTCGAATTCTGTTTGTTGAATGAATGTACCCATATCTTAAACAAAGGTCATGTTTTGTATAAGAGTTTGCAAGTAATTTTGTTTAATAAATTGATTTAAAAGTTAAACAAAAAGTTGACGTTTTTATTTTTGGATGAAAGTGCCGTTTTGTCGGACGAAAGTACTTTGGATTGGGCTTATAACGATATTGTATGCCGAATGCCTTGTTTTTATTGGTTTTTTTCACCTTTTGATTGTTAGGTTTTTTTTGTAAGTGTTGTGATTTGGTGAATTTGTTTTAATCTATTTGTTTAATTAATGTGCTATATGCTTAAACAAAAGGAATAAATGTTTTTGTTAAACAAAATTGAATTTGAAGTGGTTAATGTTGTGTTTATCAGTTTTGTTTAAAATTTGATTGATATTGTGTTAAATCTAAAAGCACTTTATGATCGTTTGGTTCTTTTAAATCTACTAAACTTAAATATGATTATTCTGGGTACAAGATTGGATTGACACCGTAGGAATAGGGTACAAAAAGAAAGGCCACCTAATTAGGTGGCCTTTCTTTTTTGTAGTATTAAGTATTTGGTTTAAACCAAAACAATAACTTTATTGGATACAACTTCAACCAAACCGCCAGATACGGGGAAGGAGTGCTGACCTTCGTTGCTTTTAATTTCAACGTTTCCCGATTGGAGGTTTGCAATCATAGCAGCGTGGTTATTCATTATCTGAAAGCTACCATTCACGCCTGGTAAAGTTACCAAACTTGCTTCGCCTGCAAACAGGGTTGTATCTGGAGTTAAAATTTCTACTTGCATATTTTCGAGAATAATTAAGCAGCAGCTTCTTCCATGATTTTCTTGCCTTTAGCAATTGCTTCCTCGATAGTACCTACCAAGTTGAAAGCTGCTTCAGGATATTCGTCTACTTCACCTTCCATGATCATGTTGAAACCTTTGATGGTTTCTTTGATGTCAACCAATACACCAGGGATACCGGTGAACTGTTCGGCAACGTGGAAAGGTTGAGACAAGAAACGTTGAACACGACGTGCTCTAGAAACTACCAATTTATCTTCTTCACTTAATTCGTCCATACCAAGGATGGCGATGATATCTTGAAGTTCTTTATAACGTTGCAACAACATTTTAACACGTTGTGCGCACTCATAATGTTCTTTACCTAAAATTTCTTCGCGCAATATACGGCTAGTAGAGTCCAAAGGATCTACCGCAGGGTAGATACCCAATTCGGCAATTTTACGACTCAATACAGTAGTAGCGTCTAAGTGAGCGAAGGTTGTAGCTGGAGCTGGGTCAGTTAAGTCGTCCGCAGGAACGTAAACTGCTTGAACAGAGGTAATAGATCCACGAGTAGTAGAAGTAATACGCTCTTGCATCGCACCCATTTCAGTTGCAAGGGTTGGTTGGTAACCTACCGCTGAAGGCATACGACCCAACAACGCTGATACCTCTGAACCTGCCTGTGTGAAACGGAAGATGTTATCGATAAAGAAAAGAATATCTTTACCGGCACCTTGGCCATCACCATCACGGAAATATTCAGCGATACTCAAACCACTCAAAGCTACACGAGCACGTGCTCCTGGAGGTTCGTTCATCTGTCCGAATACCAAAGTCGCTTGAGACTTTGACAACTCGTCCATATCAACTGAATCTAAATCCCACTCACCATGTTCCATGGTTTCTACGAATTTTTTACCATATTTAATAACGCCAGATTCAATCATCTCGCGCAACAAATCGTTTCCTTCACGAGTACGCTCACCAACACCTGCAAATACAGACATACCAGAGTAAGCTTTTGCGATGTTGTTAATCAATTCCATGATCAAAACGGTTTTACCTACACCGGCACCACCGAACAATCCAATTTTACCACCTTTCGCATAAGGTTCTAACAAGTCAATAACTTTGATACCTGTGTACAAGGGCTCAGTAGACGTACTGAGGTTGTCGAAAGTTGGAGCTGGCTGGTGAATTGCACGACCGTTAGCGTTGTCTAAAGGAGTCATGCCATCGATGGCATCTCCTACAACGTTTAACAATCTTCCGCGGATTCCTTCGCCGATTGGCATACGAATCGCATCGCCCGTATCAACAACATCCATACCTCTGCGTAAACCGTCTGTACCATCCATTGCGATAGTACGTACGATGTTTTCGCCCAAGTGTTGCTGTACTTCAAGTACAAGCACTTGGTTGTTGTCTTTCTTTACATGCAATGAATTGTAAATCTTTGGCAGTTTGGACCCGGGTTCGTTGAAGCTTACATCCACCACAGGACCAATGATTTGTGATATTTTACCTAAGTTGGCCATCGTGTTTTTTCGAAGCGCAAAATTAGGGTTACTTTTTCCCATATCCAAAGGTTTGTGGATATTTATTTTCTATTGAATTTGCGTAACTTCGCGCACTTTATCATGGATCGTAATTCTATTATCGGATTTTCTCTCATTTTCCTTATCCTCATGGGATATGCGTGGTACACATCGCCTACAGACGCTGAACTGGCGGCCAAACGCAGCAAGGATTCAATTGAATTGGTTAAGCAGGAGCTGTTGAAAAAAACAGATGGGGTGGCGGTTAAGCAGGATTCTCTTGGAAATTCAACTGCTGCGGCTAAAACAGCTATGGTTGATTCCGTATTATTAAATGGATTGGGAAGTATGGCAAAACAAGCCAATACCGCTGCCAATTTTGAAGGGAAGGAAGTAGAAAAAGTTGTAAAAATTGCCAATAAAGAAGTTTCATTAGAAATTCTTACAAAAGGCGCAAGTATTGGCAAAGTAACGTTGAACAATTATAAGCGTTCGGATAGTTCAGCACTTGTGTTGTTAGATGAGGCTCACAGCCAATGGTTCTTTGAAATTTTTACTGCAAATGGTGCTTTAAAATCGTCTGATTTTATTTGGAATGTAGTAGAAGCCAATGCAAACAGCGTTCGTTTGAGATTGGGCGATACTTCGCGATACATCGATTTGTTTTATAGTTTAAATCCTGAAGGATTTGTGGTAAACAAGCAAATGATTTTGCATGGTATGGACCAACTGGTGAAAACCAGAAATACGGGAATTCGTTTGGAATGGAATGCTACATTACAAAAACAAGAGAAGGATATTAAGTGGGAAAATCAAAATTCTACAATCGCTTATAAATTAGAAAAGGCCAACCCAGATAAATTGTCTGAAGCTTCTGAAAGTCAGGAAGAATTAAAGGGTCCATTGCAGTGGGTAGCATTTAAGCAACAATATTTCTCTTGTGTACTGGCTTCAGCAACGGGCTTTTCTACAGATGCCAAATTATCTTGGAAAGCTATTCCGGAAGACAAACAATTGAAAACCAATGAGGTAAAGGATATGCATGCTGAGATGTATTTGGATTTTGAAAGTGAGAAGCACAAGGTTTATAACCTTTCATATTATTTCGGACCAAACCAATACTATACGATGCAGGAAGCACAATTGGGCATTGAAAACCACCAATTACAGCGTGTTATTCCTATGGGTTGGGGTATTTTTGGTTGGGTGAACCGCTATGTCGTAGTGCCTGTTTTCCATATGTTGGAAGGCGTAATTGGCAGCATGGGTATCATCATTTTGTTGTTAACCGTTATCATTAAAACGGTTTTGTTGCCGTTGGTATATAAGTCCTACATTTCAACCGCTAAGATGAGAATTCTAAAGCCTGAGTTGGATGTAATTAAGGAAAAGCATGGCAGTGATTTGCAGAAAATGCAGTCTGAGAATATGGAATTGTATCGTAAGGCAGGGGTATCTCCATTGAGTGGTTGTGTGCCCATGTTGTTACAATTGCCAATTTTGTTTGCGATGTTCCAGTTTTTTCCAAATGCTTTTGAATTGCGTCAGAAGACATTTTTATGGGCGCATGATTTAAGTCAATTCGATGGTCCTTATTTGGGTTTTACCATTCCATTCTATGGCGATCACGTAAGTTTCTTTACTTTGTTGATGACGATTTCAACCTTGATTTACACCCACTTAAACAATCAAATTTCAGGTGTTACAGGTCAGATGAAATACATTGGTTACATAATGCCAATCATTTTCTTAGGTGTATTGAATAGTTATGCTAGCGGATTAACTTGGTATTACTTTGTGAGTAACATGATTACATTTACTCAACAGTGGGTAATCAGAAGAACGGTTGATGATCAGAAGTTGCATGCGCAGATTGCTGAAAATAGGAAGAAGCCAGTTACGAAGTCTAAGTTCCAGCAGAGAATGGAAGAGGCGATGAAGGCTAGTCAGCAAAAACAGGCTGCGGCGAAGCGCAAATAAGGGTTTAGCATACGGAGAACTGTTGATGTTTTTCGGAGGCGATAAGGCCTAGGATTTCTAGTTGGGTTAATTCTGCGGAGAGTTGAGCAGAGGTGAGCTGGGTTAGCAGGATTAACTGGTCGAACTGGGTGTAACCTTGTTGCATTTGGTCTAAGATACGGAGTTGTTGGTCGGAAAGTTCCGGATGATTTTTATACACGGAAGGGTTTGAGTTTTGGATGGTGCCGAGGGGTTTGGCTGGAATGAGGTGAGGTGCTAATTGTTGAACAAGGTCTACGGCGTTATGGCAAAGGAAGGCCATGTTTTTTTGGATGAGATAATTGCAACCGGCGTTTGACAGGTCTTGCGGGCGGCCTGGTACTGCGAACACATCCCGGCCGAGGTGGTTGCCTATACTGGCTGTTACCATGCTGCCACCTTTTATATTGCTTTC
>JAGKXC010000113.1 GCA_021151535.1 Sphingobacteriia bacterium
TAGTTAATATTTATCGTTAGGGAATGAGAATAATATGTTAAATTCGGTTTTATTAATTGTGGAATTTACCCGAATTATTGATCGCATGAAACTGATAAAACTATTTATACTAATAACCATTGCGCTGCTGCAGTTGGAGGTGGTTAGTGGGCAAAGTTTGAGTTCTGTTTTGGCGTACAGAAATAGTTATGGATTCAGGGTCAAACGGAATCGAGTTGAACAATATTCAAACATCGCCCTATGCAAAGAAAATAATAATTCCGTGGCGTTTATGGGTACAAAAATTGTCGATTCAAAATCTACTAAACTGGTTACAATAAACCTGCTCAACGGTAAAATGAAGCATCGCCAAATTGTGCTTCCCGATAGCGTTATTAAGCAGATTTTGGATAAAAACGATGCCGTACAAGCCATCGCAATGAATGGGAATATTTTCGCAATGGCATTGATACAAAATGTGCTAATTTTTAAGTTGGATGAAGCGAAACAAAAAATTCAACTCGAAAAAATTTATCAGATGCCGTCTTTAATAAGTGAGATTCAAATGTTGGAAACGGAATTGGTAGTTTTTGGCTCCTATCCCAAATTTACAGAGGAGATTAGAAACAATTACATCGCAACAGTTGATTTAATTGCCGATAAAGCGCAACTAAAGTACACTTGGTTGGCTGAATATAGTGGCAGTATTTATCATATTTTGGGTGGAACGAAGTATTTGATAATTGGCGATGATCATAGAGCGATTGTAACGGATCCCAGAAAATGGAATCAATTTGTAATCGGTAGTAACGATACTGGAATTGTGATTAATCAATTAAAATCACTGGGCGATTTGAATGTAGCGGCGAACAAAATTGCTGACTCGAATTACTATAAGATGTTGTTGAAATACCATCAACATCTCATTCCAATGTACGACGAAACGATGAAGTTGCACGAGGTTGCCAATGCGCCCATATTGCAGCAGATTTGGAAGTTAAATAACAAAAATACGATGTTGGTGGTTTCGACTCCGGTACCAAATAAAGGTAAGTTTAAAACCCAATATGTGGTTATTGATAAAAACGACTCGGTTCTTTCGGTGTTGTCGCGGGATTCATTTCCGTTAGATTATCGTTACACACTAGGTGATTATCGGCCGTATGCCAATTTGAGTTATCAAGTTTTTGATGGTGAATTCGCTGTTTTCGGGCGACGTACTTGCCAAGTAGATAAATTGGGTTTCACACAAAAAGAGGTCTACAAGAAGGATGG
This sequence comes from Sphingobacteriia bacterium, assembly GCA_021151535.1. Classification (GTDB taxonomy): domain Bacteria; phylum Bacteroidota; class Bacteroidia; order NS11-12g; family UBA955; genus JAGKXC01. Next base: position 1,255 of record JAGKXC010000113.1, read on the forward strand.
ATCGAAAGGGAAGCTATATTGGGCTTTTGATGTATACAAATGGGAAAAGTAATTCTATCATCCGCTTTGGTGCTGCTGCTTTGTTGTTCGAGTAGCAAGCAAAATACAACCATTTATGTGAATGTATCGAATCCTTATTGCATTGGATGTTTATCGCATTTGGTGGAATATTTAGAGAGCGATTCAAAGTTGGCGGGTAAAACCAAGTATTTGGTGAATGAACCCAATTATGCTGATTTCGTTGTGCTGGAGAGCAGGCTCAAGAAGAAATTCAAAGTTCATTCACGGATTTTGTCGCCGGAATCTAGAGAAATCAAAGGCGATTCGATTCATTTTAGGCGTACAAAAAACTCACCGGAGGTAATTATTCAGTTGGGCGATAAATTTATGGTTTTTGAAAACAGCATGTGTTTCAATGACGATATGCTGGTTTCTGATACCTTAAGCAGGACTTTGAATAGGTTGTTTTTGAAATAGGGCTCCAAAATGCTTAAACGCCTCTTTCGTTTGTTTTGGGCCTTAGTTTAATGCGAATTCAGCATCGGATAAGACCATTTTTGTTAGATCTATAGTTGGAATGATAAAGGAAGAAAATGGTGTTCCTTCAATTTTGCAAGAGAGAATTCCTCGCGATGTGCCTGTTGTGATCGTTGCTAAGTGTAGAAGAAATGATTTAGGAATAGATAAAAGAGTGGCTGTTTTTTTAAGTGATTCCCAAGAAGTGTTCTCGATTTGAAAATGACAACTACAAGCAATTTTAATAAACACTTTGCTTTTTTGATGGAATTCAAATGTCATGAATGTTCCAATCAATTTTTTTGATAAGTCTAATTTGAATTCAATTTTTGTGAGCAATTCAACTGTCAATTTGCTAGAGAAATGATCTTCTATGATTGCGAATTGATCAGTTTTAATATGCTGGATTTGAAATTGTATATTGTTGATTACTTGCGTCATACTGCATTTTCAATTAAATGGGACATATCGTTTCTTGATACTGTCAAAGGGGCCGTTGTAATTTGATTGAAACTTGAATAATGGCCGTTTACGTAATTAGGATTTTCAGGTAAGTAGTCCGTATTAAAGGGTTCCAAAGAAATTACTGGAATGTCTTTCTTTTCATAATAGCTGGCAAGTATTGGGATGTCAAGAATTTTTTGAAGTTTGATTTGGGTTTCAATGGTTAAATTCTCTTTTCCACTAACAATTTTACTTATCTGCTGTGGCGTTACGTTCATCTGTTCTGCCAATTGGCGCTTAGACATTTTGATTTCATCAAGCTTTATTAGCACTTTTAATGCTATTTTTCTTGATTCTCTGAGCATATCACGGTTTTTAATGCGCTCTTTATTCTTAGCAAGTGTATCCGATTGGTAAATTTCTAAGTTGTCTAATATTTTGTTTCCGGTTTTCATAATTCTGCTATCAATTCGAGAAATGCATCTTCATTAGTAATGCCATTTAATTCTAAAAAAGTTTTTGCATTGTACAGCTTTATTAATTCTTTGTTTGTACAAGGGTGTTCCTGCATCTTTTGTGACATTTTTATCGCTCCGCCAGTAATAACATAAAACTCTTCAGGGACTTTTATCGCATAAATTCTTATATCATTTTTGGTGATTTTTCCTTTTCGTAGTGATAAAATTCTATTTGTCTCTTTGTTGTCTAATGGTATAAATAACTGTTTAAATTGGCCATGAGTTTTACGGATTTCCTCAATGAAGTCCTCTATTTCTTCAACGTTTTCAATTATTTGATCAGCGTAGGATTCGATGTCCTTGATTTTATTTGCTTTTGCAAATTTGTATATGTACTCCAAATTTGTCCATTGGTCAAATTTTCTTTCATATTCATTTTGATCGAATTCATCGTAGTGAAATGAATAAAGTTGCTTTTCAAAGATACAAGCTATTTTCATAAAATCAACCTATAGGTTTATGTTTTAGTCGATTTGTTAATGTGTTTGTAAAATAATATGCTGATTACACAACATGTGAATTCGCTCTTCTGTTTTGCGATTTTTGCAAATAATAATGCGTAAAATTGAATCTATTAGAAATTAGAATACAGATTTGAATTTTCGATTAATTTCTTAATTTTGATTCATGACAAAAACAGTTTCGGAAGTTGTTGATTTGCTCGTGAAGTTTAGAAATGATAGAGATTGGGCACAGTTTCATAACCCCAAAGACCTCGCTATCGCCCTATCTATCGAATCTAACGAACTCCTGGAAACCTTCCTCTGGAAATCGCCCGAAACCGTTGACCCCGAAAAAGTAAAGGATGAATTGGCCGATGTGTTCGCTTACGCTTTGCTAATTATGAATCATTATCAATTGGATTTCGGACAAATAATCTCCGAGAAAATTGAAAAAAATGCACAGAAATATCCTGTCGAAAAATCAAAAGGCGTTGCTACCAAATACAACGAATTATGATCGTTTATCAGGAAACAAAAAACACGTTTATGCGCCAAGCGCGTGAAAATGTGATTGATGAAGTTATCTACCAAAATTTTAAGGATAAATTAGGTCGGAATACCAGCAAAAATGAAATTCGATCTTGGGGAAATTCTATGCAGTATATGCGGAATGTGCTCGACGATCCGTTCATCCCCTCCGATGCCCAAGTGAGCATCGAATGCCAAATTCCCAATACCAGTAAGCGGATTGATTTTATTATCACCGGACAGAATGCCGAAGAACGCGATTGCGTGGTAATTGTTGAGCTGAAGCAATGGGAAACGGCCCAAGGTACCGATATGGATGGGGTGGTGAAGGCATTTGTAGGCGGCGGAATTCGTGAAGTGAGTCATCCGAGTTATCAGGCTTGGAGCTATGCGTCGCTGCTGAATAATTTCAATGAGGAAGTGTACCAGAATGATATCACCATTCAGCCGTGTGCGTTTTTGCATAATTGTCAGAATGCGGGCGATTTGCTGAATCCGTTTTATCAAACTTATACCGATGCTGCGCCTATTTTTATTAAAAATGATACCGTAAAACTGGCGGAATTCATTAAGCAATATATCAAGAAGGGCGATCCCGATAATATCATGTATCGGATTGAAAACGGGCGAATCCGTCCTTCCAAATCCATCGCCGATAGCATCGTGAAAATGATTGACGGGAATGAGGAGTTTGTGATGATCGATGAGCAAAAAATTGTTTTCGAGAACATCCTTAGAACCGTGAATGCTGCCGATGAAGCCGGTAAACATGTGGTGATTGTTCGGGGTGGACCGGGTACAGGGAAATCTGTGGTGGCGATTCAATTGCTGGCTACCTTAACCCACCAACGCAAACTGGTTCAATATGTCAGTAAAAACAGCGCTCCGCGTGATGTTTATGCCCATAAATTAACCGGTTATAAGCCCAAATCTTGGGTAAATCAATTGTTCAAAGGCTCGGGCAGTTACATCGATGCCCCAGAAAATGAATTTGATTCCCTGATTGTGGATGAAGCGCATCGCCTGAATGAAAAAAGCGGGATGTTTTCGCATTTGGGAGAGAATCAAGTAAAGGAAATTATCAAGGCGGCGAAGTGCAGCGTATTTTTTATCGATGAAGACCAACGCGTAACGCTGAAAGATATCGGCTCAAGAGCGGAAATCGAGTTTTGGGCAACTCGTGCCAAAGCGAAAGTGTCGTACTACGATTTGGAAAGTCAGTTCCGTTGCAACGGGAGCGACGGATATTTGGCCTGGTTGGACAATATGCTTGAAATTCGGCCAACGGCCAATGTGTTTTTGAATGAGATTGCCTATGATTTTCGTGTATTTGATGATCCAAACGCGCTGAGGGATGAGATTGTAAAATTGAATGCGCAGCGAAATAAGGCGCGGATGGTGGCGGGTTATTGCTGGCCTTGGAATTCGAGAACGGATAAGCGGGCCATGGATATTGTGATGCCCGAATTTGGGTTTGAGATGCAGTGGAATCTAACACAGGATGGGATGCTGTGGATTGTAAGCAAGGATTCGGTTAACCAAATTGGTTGTATCCACACTTGTCAGGGCTTGGAGGTGGATTATGTGGGCGTGATTCTCGGCGATGATATGGTAATTAGAAACGGGCGATGGGTTTGCAGGGCGGATAAGCGGGCGAAGTCTGACAAGAGTGTACAGGGTTTAAAGAAGATGATGAAGATGGATCCTGAGAAGGCGAGGGAATTGGGCGATTTGATTGTGAA
>JAGKXC010000114.1 GCA_021151535.1 Sphingobacteriia bacterium
GGCAACCAAGCCAGAAAAAACAAACCCAATGCAATGATATCGCCCTGAATTATGTACCAGGGCCATGGGCCTAAAATATCCAAGATAGAGGCGGTAGTTGGTTTGAAGTGTAGGAAAAAATAATTGGCTTGCGGACCAACCCAGTAATTGATTCCGATACAAATGAGTGCGAAAACTTGAAGCATTCCATAGGCGTGAAACAGCTCTTTTGTGTTGATTTTGGGCGCGCCTAAGACCAACATATGCACCACAAACATCACCAAACCTGTGTGGGCAATCCAAAATTTACAAAAGTTAAAATGGGGGAATCCTTCGTATAATGCCGGGGTTAAAATGGCGTTGAAAGTGAATACCCAAACAAAAAAATACAGCAAAAACCACATCCAAGGTTTTTTGTAGTAACTGTAACCCAAAGCCGCAAATGCCAGCCAATTGCAGGGATTCAAAGGAAGATCTTCACCCCAGTTATACTTTACGTATGCAGGATGATGCGGATCCAAGAAACTCACATACGATTTCACAAACTGCCAAATCAACACATTGATTACCAATCCCCAAGCAAACATTCGGGTGATTTTGTCTTGGCCGGCTTGATCTTGTTTCTGTGCACGCCAGGTGAGCAACCCACCTACAACAACAATAGCAAGTACTGCCAAACCATGCTCTGCCGTTCCAGCGCAAAAATTTTTATTGGGAAATAAGTAAGCGTTTAACATATTGATTGATAACAACAGCGAGGCAAACTAATGAATATCAACCATATCTCCAAGCTGGCCAATATCAAGTTATTGTTAAAATGAATACGCGCTTTTAGTATCTTCGCTTCGATGCCCAGAAAATTTGAATCCCGCAAGCAGCCTTTGATATCGCAAGCCGATTTTGTAAAACGCATGTTACAATTTGCCTTGTACAGCTTTTTGATTGTTGGATTTTCCATGGCATTGGGCGTTGTAGGATATATGTATTTTGGCGATTTAAACTTCATAGACGCCTTCCATATGTCGGCCCTGATTCTCACTGGTATGGGTCCAGTGGCTGAGATGAAAACGGTAGCGGCAAAATTATTTTCATCATTTTACGCCTTGTACAGTGGCGTAGCATTCTTAACGATGATGGCTACCTTTCTCGCTCCCATTCTTCATCGCCTGCTGCACATTTTGCATCTAGACGACGAAGAATAAAGGAAACCAATTCTAAATTTTTTCATTTACTTTTACAGCACAATCCTCTAACATAAACCTCAAATCACACTGATGAATAACAAAATCATTCAACGTCTCTTCCAAATCCTAATCCTTGCAATAGCGATCATCATAGGCGGACAAGTGAATATGGCAATTATCAAATTCGGCCCAAAATTAATCCCCTATCCCAATAACATCGATCCAGCCAATTTTGAATTGCTCAAACAAACAATTCCCAGCTTCGAACCCAAACATTTTCTATCGCCATTTTTGGCCCACGCTTTAGGTACACTCGTTGCCGTGCTGATTGTTGCATTCGGTATGAAAGAAATAAATGCACGCAAATACTACGCATATTTTGCAGCAGCAATGTTCTTTGTAGGCGGGGCGATGGCCGTTAAAATGCTCCCAGCCCCCATGTGGTTCAACATCACCGATCTAACATTGGCCTATTTCCCCATGGCTTTCTTAGTTTTGAAACTGAAAAAAGATTAATTCTTAATCATTATTTCATACCCAAAAATTGGTACGAAATGTAGATTTTGCATATCTTTGATGGTTCAAATACATACCTTTATAGATTATGACCCGCTTAAGAAATACGATTAAATCTATTACCCTTCTTTTCTCATTGGTTTTAACTAAGTTTTTATTTTCACAATCATTTAGTTACTACACCATCGCCGGAAACCAAAGCTATACTGCCGCTGGTAGCACCGTTACAGATGCTTATGTAATGTGGTATTCCAATAATGCAGGTACCGGCACAAGCAAAGATATTCACTTAACCTTTACGGGCGTAGGAAATGGAGATTCTATTTTATTCCTTGCAAATAACACTGAATTTAAAGCCAGAGCAAAGGCAAAATCTACCTCTTGGTTTAACATTGTCAATCAAACAGTTGCCAACGTTAACAAATCTGGGGGTAGCAATGTACAACGAGGCGTTTCACTTGTGTCAGGTGATACTGCCTTAGACATAGAAATTAGAACAGACAGAACAACTTCGCATACAGGATATTCCCAAGAAGTTTATATCCTTATCAAGAAAAGTGGATCTAACGCCAATACAACCAAATACTTACGCGTATTCCCATATATCATCGCCCAAGCAAATATTTACAAATGGGCTGGTGATAACAACGCAAGTTTTCATACTGCTACCAACTGGAGTCCTTCTAGATCAACAACATCAACTTCAGATATTTTAATTTTTGATAATGCTGTACCTAAAAAAGTACAAATCCTTTATAACAGCGGTCAATTCAGCCAAACAGTTGAACAAATCATGATTACTGCCAATACCAAAATCCGATTTGTAAACTTCAGAGGATCTAATGGGGCATTAGCTAAATCTACCCTTAAAGTTAATAGTGGCAACAACCAAAACAGAATCATGTACGATTGGGATCAAAATTTGGGCATGAATGCAAATTATCTTTATAATGGCAATTCTGGCGATGTTGGCGATATTGATTTGGGCTATAATTCTGAATTGGGTGTTAGCGGTACCGACACCATCCAGCTAGAATTTTTAAACGGCGCATTTTTTTCAAACAACTATTTTACACCTACAATCCGAACCTACAATACTGAAGGAAATGGTGCTTGTTTAAAGCTTTATACCCACAAATTGATGAGCCAATTGAATGGTATTTATTATTATCCCGTTAACTGGTTAAACGATGCAAATACTACCATTTCATTTGCTTCAAACAATAGTAAATATATCCTAGGAGGCCCGGAAAACTTGGGTGGGGGAAGTACAGCAACCATGGGTTCTAACGGCAAAATTGTAATTGAAGCCGGCACAAGAATGTCTTTAAGAGGTGGCGATGGTGGCACAATGTTACTAGGCGGTATTTGGGAGGTTTATGGCGGTATTGCCGGTAAACTTGTTTCCAATGCCCCTGCTAGTTCGTCTGCTGCCGATTGGAAAGCTTGGGTTCCTACTTTACAATTGAAATCTGACGCAACCCGTCATGGTTATATTGATACACTGGGCAATAATTGGGATGAAACAAGCGTAGAAGGTGGTGTTCTTTGGGAACTTTACAATTCCGGAACACGTGCTTGGAGAACAGTAGGTTTTCCATTGAGAAATTCTATGAACGTTTCTCAAATTGCTAATAACATTGTAATAACCGGCACCAAAAATTCTACCAACGCCGATAGCTTTTATTCATTCAATAGTTCTTGTTCTTATTGCAAATCCAGTTTGATGAACTGGAGCGAAAGTGGCTCTGCTTGGACAGGTGCTGAATCTGGCTCTTCTGCATCTAAAATATCTCCAGGTAAAGGCATTTTATTGTTTTTCCGTGGTATAGGTGGCAATGGTGTAGGCGATGCCTCATCAAGCGCAACAGCTGGCGCCATGAGTTTTAAAGGTGAAATAAATTACGGTGATTTCACTTTGAGCAATTTGAGCTATACCAGTAGTGCAGGTTCCTTGAAAGGAGTTAATCTCGTTGCAAATCCTTATCCATGTGCTATCGATTGGAGATCCGTAATCGCCAATTCTGGCAATTCCAATATCGCCGATAAATTTTATTATTTTAATCCAAAAGCTCAAAACTATAGCGTTTACAACAAAACATCGGGCACATTGGTATTGAGTGGTTCTAAAGATTATACCAGTTCAACGGATGCCGAAGCAGCAACCATCGAACAAGGCGCCGCATTCTTCGTTGTAGCTTCAAGCGGTACCAATACTTTGAAATTTAAAGAATCTAACAAAACACCTGGAAAACCAAAAACTTCTGCTTTTAAAATGGGATCTGAGTTTCCTTGTAACCGATTAACCTTCCAATTGAACTATAACGCGTCTACTTCACCAAGAGAAGATAATGGCGTTTTGGAGTGGGATATGGATAATATTTCAGGAGTAGAAGACGTTGAAGATTTTACCGATCAAGCGAAATTGTATGCTGGATATTTGGGTATCGGAACAGTGGATGCCAACAAACTTTGGTATGCCATCGATCGCCGCAAAACCATCAATGAAGGCGAACAACGAATCATTCCTTTAATGGTAAAAACATTAGAAATTGCCGAGTACAAAATCAGCTTTGAAACCTGTTTAAACGGTCCTAACCTTGATATTGAATTGGTAGATAAATTAAAAGGAACCAAAACAAAAGTAACAAAAGATTTGGTTTATGTATTTTCCACTAATTCTACCGATTCCATACCATCAGATTATCGTTTTGAATTGATTTTAACCAAAGCCGCAGTAAATAAAACCAACAATGTAGATGTTGCGAACCAGCATTATGTGTATCCAAATCCTGTAGAATCAAATTCGTTTAGAATCACCAGTTCACAGTCTCCCATTCAATCTGTGAAATTATTCAATGTTAACGGTCAAGAGTTGGTAGATTATTCATCTTCTATTATCTCTGCAGGTAATTATCCCTTGCCAAAGGGAATTACCAACGGCAACTATTGGGTAAAAATCATCAATGCAACAGGCTCTCAAGTACAACAAATCCATATCCAACGATAATATGCATCCCTGGGTAATAGAAGTCGAAAAAGTATTTCGCCAGAACTCTAACCCAGAATACGCCAAGCAAATGGCGGCTTACATGAAGTACAATTTCCCCTATTTGGGGATTAATACTCCATTAAGAAAAACTTTACTTACCAAAATCAAATCACATACACCTGAGCCAGAACTATCTCAATTAAAAGAGGTAGTTCTTGTTCTTTGGGCGATGAACGATAGAGAATTTCAATATGTAGCACTTTACTTGTTACAGCAAAACCTCTCAAAATTAACTCCATCCGATATTCCTTTTTTATTAGAATTGATCCCTCAAAAAAGTTGGTGGGATTCGGTTGATACCATCGCCGGATCCATTATTTCCGGTATTGTCAAAAAACAACCATTAGCGCTTAATACTTATTTGGCAGATTGTATTTTAAATGAAAACTTTTGGATCAACAGAACAGCCATTATCGCCCAGTTAAAATTGCACCAAAAAACAGATGTACAATTTCTAACAGCCGCTATTCTTCCACATATGGACAATAAGGAATTTTTCTTGCGCAAGGCAATAGGTTGGTCGTTAAGACAATACGCTAAATCAAATCCGCAATGGGTAATCGACTTCGTTCATACCTATCAAGATCAATTATCCGGGTTAAGCAAACGTGAAGCTTTAAAACATATTAAATTTTAATGTGTTTTTTTCATATATTGCAATTTGTAAACC
>JAGKXC010000115.1 GCA_021151535.1 Sphingobacteriia bacterium
TTACATGGGTTTGAAAACCGGTACCATGGCCCAAACATTGGATTTGGTGGAAATGGAAGATCGGATCACCATGCAAGGATTTAATTATTTATTGGCGCCAGATGAGGTAAAGGCCGTAGTTGTAAAATACCATGAATTTGCGGTGAAAAAGAACGGAAGCAAAGCAACGGGCGATAAAGATTTTATTCTCAGAAGAGGTGCATCCATTGTTGGAATTCGCAAGAATCCATCAAAAGTGAATCCAGAAAATGGGGTTTTTGAATTCAATATCTACGATAAAACTGAATATTTGTTCCCAGATCTGAAGCCCATCGCCAATTACCCATTTGCTCTGAAAACTTCCATGGAAAGAAAATTGGTGATGCAGGATTTCTTTCGCGTTCAGAAATTTTGGGATTTCTTCTTTTTCAAAAGTGGAAATCAGTGGTTTTTGCAATTAAGAGGAAACGATGGATTATGGCAGTTAGAATTATATCAACCCAAAGATCGATATCGCAGCAATCCTCGCTTGGCAAAGTTGGAGCAAATGAAATTTGACAAGTTGATGAGTAAGGCAGTTATGCAACAAAATCAGCGTTTGAGAATGGGTAATGTAGTGGTGCAAGAGGAATGGAACGCCCAGGTGGCAGCTTCTAAAAATGCGGCATTGGATGTAGCAGCTCCGCCTGCTGGAACTGTTAGGAATTCTTTTAGGGTAAGAAGTCTTGGGCGATTCGCGTTTGCACAACCTGTGGCGTTAGATTCTGGTATGAATTTAACCCTCATTATGGCAGATGCTGGCAAAGCCCCTTTGGATGTAAAAAGAGTGGCAATTGTTCTTAAAAACCCAAACCGAATTTTATGGTTAGGGGCGCAAGCTCAATACGATGTTGAATTGAGTTTGAATAATTTATCAGGGGTATTGGTTGAGACCTTCGATGGTAGAATCTTTGGAATGGGTGGTGAGGAATTTCGCAAAACCCCTGAGTTGCAGAATAACTTCTTGTTTTATCTACCCCTAACCTTGTTAGAAGAAAAGCAATTGGATAACCAAGCACTAACAGAATTGTTGTATGGGAAAAAGGCCTTGGCACAACTGAAAAAGGCTATGTCTGATGCGGCAACTGGTGGTGGAATCGTAAGCAGTAAAAAACCTATAAATACTTCAAAGTCGTCTTCCGCTCCCAGTAAAACCGGTGCAGCACCTAAAAAAACTGCTACCCCGTTAAAATCATCACCAAACCCGAAATCTTCCGTGACACCCCACAAAACAGGTGGCTCACCCAAATAAGTTTTAATTATGTCAGCGAGTTTTATTGGATTTGCATTAATTGCCTACTTTTTATTGTTACTGATTGTAGGCTATATCACGGGCCGAAAAGTGAGCTCTTCAGGCTATTTTATGGGAAATAAGCAAAGTTTGTGGTGGATGGTGGCATTGGGAATGTTGAGTGATTCTATGAGCGGAGTATCGTTTATTTCTGTTCCAGGGGCGGTGAATGTGGCACATTGGACATACATGCAAGTGGTTTTTGGTTACTTACTTGGCTATTTGATCATCGCCTATGTGCTGTTGCCCATTTATTACAAACAGAATTTAACCAGCATTTATAGTTATTTAGAAAATAGATTTGGCAAATTGCATCAACAAATAGGTGCTGGATTTTTTGTGTTATCGCGTTTATTAGGTAGCGCAGCTAGGTTGTTTTTAACTGCCATGATATTGCAGTTATATCTTTTTGATGCATTGCATATCCCCTTTGCGGTATCAGTTGTGATCATAATCCTTCTAATTTTGGCATATACATTTAAAGGTGGAATTAGAACTTTGGTGTTTACAGATGCACTGCAAAGCTTGTTTTTGATTGGGGGAGTGGTGGTTTGTGTTGTTGGATTGATGTTTTCTTTGGAATGGTTTGATTTGTGGTGGAAAGGAGCGGCAGAATCGCCCTTTTCCCGAATTTGGAATAATGAGATGTCGCAAATGCTTGAGTGGAATCCCATGGCAAAAAACTATTTCTGGAAGCATTTTCTTGGTGGTGCTGCGATGTGTGTTGTGATGACGGGGTTGGATCAGAATATGATGCAGAAAAATTTGAGCTGCAAATCATTAGGCGATGCGCAAAAGAATATGGTAGCAACTGGTTTTGTGATTGTGCTGGTGAATATGGTGTTCTTGAGTTTGGGCGTACTGATGCATGCGTATTTGCAGAAGTTTCAAATGGCCATCCCTGAAATTAATGGGAAAGTTAATTCCGATGCTATTTTGCCCATGTTGGCGTTGCAACAGCCACTGCATCTATTCGGTTGGGATTGGTTGGTGCCTTTGGCTTTTGTGTTGGGATTGAGTGCTGCAACATTTTCTAGTGCAGATAGCGTATTAACCACTTTAACTACATCCATATATTTTGATTTTCTGCATTTGGATAAGAAATCCATTTCTGAAGCGGATAAAGAAAATTACCGCAAGCGACTTCATATGATGTTTGCAGGATTATTGTTTATGGCGATATTGTTTTTTAAATGGTTGAATTCCACTACACTCATTGATACGGTATTGATGGTAGCTAGTTATACCTACGGACCTTTGTTGGGCTTGTTTATTATCGGGATTTTTACAAAGAAATCGCCTCAAGGAAAGGCCGTTTTGTTTTGGGTACTACTGGCACCGGTATTGGTTTACATCATGAAAATATCGGATGCTTCAGGTGTTTGGGGTGCTGCTAAGGCTTCTTCAAATTTGAATTTTTTTGATAGAGCGATACAATCTTTGAATCCAGAAGGAATGCCGCTTTTTGGCAACTATGTATTTGGCTTTGAGGTGCTGATTATCAATGGCTTGTTGGTGGCAGCGGGGTTGTGGTTAATTGCTCAAATTCAAACAAAAAAGGCGCAGTAATTTGCGCCTTTTTGATGATTTGTTTTGATTGTCACTTTCGTGGTTACATGTAACCCAAAGTTTTAAGCATGCTCTTATAACTCTGTTCCTTACTGAATAATCTGAAATGGGGTTCTCCATTTTCATCTCTTTCAATAATAACGTGTTTGGGCGACGGTGTTAAACAGTGCTGAATTCCACCGTAACCGCCAATACTTTCTTGGTAAGCACCCGTGTTGAAGAATCCAATGTACAATGGATCTTCTTTATCGAACTTAGGTAAATAAATAGCATTTACGTGCTGCTCAGAATTATAGTAATCATCACTATCACAAGTGATTCCACCTAACAATACGCGCTCGTATTCTTCATGCCAACGGTTGATAGGCAACATAACAAATTTCTTGTTGATTGCCCATGAATCGGGAAGGGTAGTCATGAAACTTGAATCAATCATGTTCCATTTTTCTCTGTCGTTTTGTGATTTTTGATCCAATACACTGAAGATGGTTCCACCAGATTCTCCCACAGTAAATGAGCCAAATTCAGTAAAAATATCTGGTTCAGGAATGTTGTTTTCTGTACAAACTTGTTTGATTTGCGATACGATTTCTGTTGCCATGTATTCGTAATCGTAGTCGAAACTCAGCGAGTTTTTAATAGGGAAACCTCCGCCAATATTGAGGGTGTCTAAATCTGGACATTCCTTTTTTAATTCGCAATACACGCGCAAGCATTTATGTAATTCGTTCCAATAATATGCGGTATCGTAGATTCCAGTATTGATAAAGAAGTGCAACATTTTCAATTTAACTTGCTTGTTGCGCTTAACTTTGGTGCGATAGAAGTTAACCAAATCTTTATAACCAACGCCTAAGCGACTGGTATAGAATTCAAATTTGGGTTCTTCTTCCGATGCGATACGGATTCCAACGGTGATAGGTTTGTCTGTGTACGTTGTAAGTAAGTCGATTTCATTATGGTTATCCATTACAGGAATAACATTACTCCAACCATTATTAATGAGGTTAGCAATGTTCTCAATGTAATTGTCGCGCTTAAATCCATTGCAAACAACATACTTATCTTTTGATATTTTACCTTGTTCGAATAGTGTTTCTAAGATATTGATATCGAAGGCGGAAGATGTTTCAATATGTACATTGTTCTTCAGTACTTCATCAATAACATGAGAGAAGTGATTGCTTTTGGTGCAGTAACAATAATAGTATTTACCTTGGTAATCTGCTTTAGCTATAGCTACATTGAACCAAGTTCGTGCCTTCTGGATATTCTCAGATATTTTAGGTAAGTACGTAAATTTTAATGGGGTTCCATACTGGCTAATCAAGTCCATCAAGGGAATTCCGTGGAATTCAAGATTTTCGTCTTCGTCTAATTTGAACTCTTCTGTTGGGAAATAGAAGGTCTGATTAATCAAATCTACGTACTTGTTTTTCATTGTAATTGAGTTGCTTTTTGCAAATGGATTGCAAAAGTAACTTAGTTACTTTGTATAAAAAAGAGAAATGTAAGTAAGTTAGATGAATTTAAACGAATATAAACGCAATAATACCGATAGCGAATAAAACACTTAGAACAACCCCAATAGTTTTAACAATTTTCCAATTGTTAATGGTTAAATCACTGCGGTTTGTAATGATTTCTGTTAATGTTTTGGATACATCCTGTAACCATTCGCCATAGTAATTATTGGGATACTGCTTTAAAATACGCTTTCCTGTTTTAATTGTATTTGCTTTACTTACAAATGGTATGCGTGCGTGCATCACAACCGCATCGCCCCTTAACTTAAATTCTGGGCCCAATGTGGAAATGGCTTTTTTGTATGTTGCTGTGCCAATGGCTAAGACAATGGATCCAAGCAGGAAATAAAGGTAACCCAATCCTATTAACAGAGCTGGAACATAAATTAATACTGCCTGAAGTAAAAGAAGGAGGATGGCACTGGCTCCCCCGATATTCGCATTAATTGCAGCTAAAAGTATAAGAATAGCAATGGCAGCCACCAACCAAATTAAAGTTAACTTACCAAGTTGAAAGGCATGGTCAAACATTCTCCAGGATTTGTCATCCTTGTTGTGTGCTTTGAATGCAATAAGATTGAATGCGTCTTGGTTGTTGATGTGGGGAATAAAAATATTGCGATGCTGGCGATGTCTTTTGCCTTTTTCAGGGAAAAAAACAGTGTCTAAAGGCTTTGCAAACAAGTTTTTATTAGAAAAACTTTGGTATTCCGATTCTATTTGAACGGCGTTAAGTTGTTCGTTTTTTTGTGTTACTGCTTGCAGGCGATCCGCTGTTGCTTGATTTTTCCTTGCTGCATTAGTGTGCACTAAAGGTTTGTTTTTTGGAGAAACAGAGAATACTGAGGAAATGTTAAAGCCGTTACTGTGATATTTTTTACTTACTGTGCATCCAGAGAATAGCATTGCTGTAAATACAGCAATGTAAATTTTTGTTAGTAAGCTATTGAAATATTTTTTCATTTTTATGGGCTCGCCGGAGATGTATTTTATC
>JAGKXC010000116.1 GCA_021151535.1 Sphingobacteriia bacterium
AAGACGCTTATTAATCGCAATTTTTAAATTTATGGAATGACTCAACTGTGGCATCGCCCTACAATGCCACAAAGATGATGGAATTCTTTTAATTTGCGAGTCAAATCTCGACCTATCAATAACAAAAATCTACTATGATTCAAGAATTTCTATTTTGGTTAAAACTCGGCTTAACCCATATTTTGGACTGGCAAGGTTACGACCACATGTTATTTTTATTGGTTCTGAGCGCAGGATTCACTTTCAAAGAATGGAAACCCATTTTAATTTTAATAACCGCATTTACGCTGGGGCATTGCTCAACACTTGTGTTAAGCACATTCAACTGGATTAAAATCTCTTCAACTTGGATCGAATTTCTGATTCCTGTAACCATTATGATCACGGCAATTTTCCAAATTCTTGGCATCAAAAAGCAGCAAACCTATGGCTTGGTATTTTTCTTCGGATTGATTCACGGCTTGGGATTTTCAACACTTTTAAAAGCGATGATGGGGCAAGAAGAATCAATCCTTTTGCCATTATCGGGGTTTAACATTGGAATTGAATTGGGGCAAATGATGTGGGTTTTGTTGTTGATTTCAATCAATTTTGCCATAAAAGAAAGGGAATTGAAGCTTAACGGGCGATTTACGTTAGATCAATTTGCCAGTACAAACGCTTACCTGGGCATAGCAATTGCCCTGTATTTGGCAGTTTCACGCCTCCCGTTTTAGAAAAATTGCAATTGCTGCTGAAAGTTTTGCAATTCCCGCAAAAGATTTGGAAGTCACCCCCGCAATCTGCATTTTTGTACCTACAGAACCGCTTCTGGCGCTCCAGGTCATCAATATTGGCAACAAAAAGCCGATTACAAAATCAATGTAACATTAGACGAAAATTCTCGCTACATCATAGGTGATGAAACCATTACCTACACCAACAATTCACCCGATGCACTCACCTATCTTTGGTTGCAATTGGATGAAAACGAACACAACCCCAACGGTGAAAACAACTTCTTCGATGGCAGTGAAAAGTACGAACCAATAACTCCAGGTCAGTTAGACAACCTCGATGTTAAGAAAAAGTTGGCCGGATATGGTGTACAAATTGAATCTGTTTCCTTGAATGATCAACCTTTGCATTATGTAATCAACATGACCATGATGCGTGTGGATTTACCCACTGTGCTGCAGCCGAAAGGCAAATTCACTTTTCGTGTAAAATGGAGATACAAAATTCCTGAAAAGATGAAAATTGGCGGTCGCGGAGGATTTGAACATTTCAAAGACAACAATAACTGCTTATTCACTATTTCACAATGGTATCCAAGGATGTGTGTTTACTCTGATTATCAAGGCTGGAACCACAAACAATTCACTGGTAGAGGTGAATTCTCTTTGGTATTTGGCGACTTTGAAGTAAACATGACCGTTCCTGCAGATCATGTTATTGCCGCTACCGGTGAATGTTTGAATTACAAAGAGGTGTTAACTGCAGACCAATACAAGCGTTGGCAAGTTGCCCAATCTGCAAAATCGCCCGTTGAAATTGTAACTTTAGAGGAAGCGAAATACAGAGAAACCCACAAAGATTCTGCAAACTTTAAGGTGTGGCATTACAAAGCAACCAATGTCAGGGATTTTGCTTGGGGAAGCTCAAGGAAATTCGTTTGGGACGCCATGCCCACATTTATTGCTGGCAAGAAAATCATGAGCATGAGCTACTACCCCAAAGAATCTTACTACTTGTACAGTAAATATTCAACCAAAGTAGTTGACCATACCATCAAAACTTATTCTAAATACACCGTTCCTTATCAATATCCGGTTGCCATTAGCGTGGAAGCTTCTAGTGGTATGGAATATCCCATGATCTGTTTCAACTACGGTAGAACAGATGCGGATGGCAATTACAGCGAAGGCACCAAATACGGAATGATTGGGGTAATTATTCACGAAGTTGGACATAACTTCTTCCCCATGATTATCAACTCAGATGAAAGAAACTGGAGTTGGATGGACGAAGGTTTAAACACATTCGTGCAGTTCTTAACCGAGCAAGAATTTGATAACAACTACCCTTCAAGAAGAGGTCCGGCACATAAAATTGTAGATTACATGCGATTGCCCAAAAACCGATTGGAGCCTATTATGACCAATTCTGAGAATATTATTGAATTTGGTCCGAATGCATACGCAAAACCAGCAACCGCTTTAAATATCTTACGCGAAACGGTGATGGGCAGGGAGTTGTTTGATTACGCATTCAAAGAATACTGCAGAAGATGGGCGTATAAGCACCCATCGCCAGCTGATTTCTTTAGAACAATGGAAGACGCCTCTGGTATTGACTTGGATTGGTTCTGGAGAGCATGGTTCTTTGATATTGAGCCCGTTGAAATCTCTTTGGATAGTGTTACCGCATATAAAGTGGTAGCAGCTCAAGTGGTACCGGTTCGCACCACGGAAAAAATGAACAAGCCCACGCCTCAACCCAGCGCGGTTAAAGCAAGAACAGGCGCACCCGTTGAACGCAGTGAATTTCAGCATTTATCGAAATTGAGAAACAAAGCCTCTGGAATGTCGTTCGCAGTAGATCGCGATACTACTTTAAGAGACTTTTACTACTATTATGACGAGAAAAAAGACACCTTTGGAACTTGGCAAAAGGAGCAATTGGCGAAGAAGCGCGCATCAGGAGAACCGATGCAAGTAAATTTGAATGAGAATCTTCAGCCGTTAACTCCGGAGGAAGCTGCTAAATACGAAAACAACTTCTATTACGAATTAACTTTCAGCAATTTGGGTGGAGCTGTTTCGCCTGTTATTATCCAATGGAATTATGCCGATTCTACATCTGAAGTTCAATACATTAGTGCTTATATCTGGAGAAAAAATGAATTTAAGGTTACCAAGAATTTTGTAAAATCGAAAGAAGTAAAAAGCATCGTTTTGGACCCATTCTTAGAAACTGCAGACATTGATACTTCAAACAACTATTGGCCACAGCAAGCGCCTACTTTATCCAGATTTGAAATCTTCAAATACAAGCAAGCTAGCGAAGAGCCGGAGAATTCTCCTATGCGCAGAGCCAGAAAGAAATAATTGATTCCCAGAAACTGGATGAAACAGCGAAGTTGATGCAAGCAACTTCGCTGTTTTTGTTTCAGGATTATGGTAATGATGAAACACATTGTTCAATGACTTTTTTATGACACTATACGCAAACTATTTTAATTGATACTTGTTTCCTACTTATTAAAATCTTGCATAACATGAAACGGCTGATATTCTCTTCTAAGAAACTTTATTACAAATTATTCTGCGTGGGTTTATTTGTTTTAATTTCAGTAAACATAACCGTTGTTAACGCCCAAAGCAGTTACTACGGCACCTCTTGTTATACCAATAAATTCAATGGCAGATTCAACACAAATCGCACAAAAATAAACAGTTGTAAAGACACTTTGCATTTAAGTGTTATTTACAATGGTAGCATCAATACTAAAAACATCTTTTGGAACGACGGTTACGTTGGTCAAGATCGAATAATTTACACATCTGGTTATTATCAAGCGGCGATTATTGAAGATTCTAGCCTTTGTGCGGATACCACAGATTGGGTGTTTATTTCGGTGAATGACACCAAACTTTATATCTATTCTGATTGGGTTGGAAACAATTATACTTATTGTGATGGCAGTAAAATCAATCTTTACACTTACACAACAGGCCAGAATTTCCCGACAAGATTTAAATGGAATACAGGCGATACAACACTAAGCATATCGCCTACCAAATCAGGTACATATTATGTAATCTCTGAAACAACTGGTGGATGTAAGGACACCAGTAATCAATTGAAAATAACATTTGCAACTAATTTAAACTTAAAAATAAAAGCAAATACTGATACTGTTGTTTGTTACGGCGATAGTGTTGAATTAGAGTGTAATCAATTAGTAAAGGGTATGAAATGGTATCCGTATTATGCAGATACCAAGAAAGTTAAAGTTGTTGAAGCAGGTGAATATTATGTTTTTGCGGAAGATCCTGTAACTTTTTGTCAGTATTATTCAAATAAAATAACTGTAATTGCTAAAAAAGCTCCAGTAGTTACCATTTGCATGGTAACAGCAGATAGTGCTACCGGTAAAAACAAAATTGTATGGAAGAACAACGGTGAACCTGTTACCAAATATGCCATTTATCGAGAAGGAAACATTGCCTATCAATTTGACTTAATTGGAGAAGTATCAAACAACAATGGGACCATGCAATTTATTGATTCAACGAGCGTTCCCAAAGCTAGAGCATATACTTATTTTGTTGGAGGAGTTGACTCATGTGGAAACATCGCCCAGGAAAACAAATATTATTCTCATACAACCTCGCATCTCACTGCCAGTTTGGGTGTTAATGGCGAAAACAACTTGGCGTGGAGCGATTATTTGGGTATCTATCCTATCAACTCTTATTCTATTTATAGAAGTAATAATGGTGGTAAGTTTTCTTTATTAGCAACCGTTTCAACCAATGTAAAATCATATTCGGATTTGGAACCACCAAAAGGTAGCAACCGCTATTATATCCAGATTGAAGCCGACAATAATTGCAGTAACTCAGGAACCAACATTAATTCCAATATGGTGGCTTTTGGAATATTAAACACAAAAAATCTTGAATTGGGGGCAATTAAACTTTATCCCAACCCTACGAAAAATGTAGTAACCTTGGAATTTAATGAAATCCAAAAAATAGAATCCATTGAAATTATTGATCTTTCCGGAAAGTTAATCAAGCAAATAAATCCCAAGATGTCAGGATCAGAATATTCATTTGAAACAGCTGATGTTGAAAATGGATGCTACCAAGTTATCATCAATAAGAAAATGGCTTTACCATTGATGATTATGCACTAATTACGATTTATTAGACACTAAAAAAAGTGGGAGGTATCTCCCACTTTTTTTTGCTATTATAGCAGTACAATATGAATCGCAAACGATTTATTAAAAAGTTCGGGAAAACGGTATTTATGTTTCCTCTGCTGCCTCAAATTTTACAGGCCAACAACAAGGAAAACTTCGCACCAGAAAACTCAGAAAACAACACTAAAAGCATTGTAAATACTGATAATGATGCACTTCCATTCGTTAATAAAAACGCGCCCATCGCCATAACTCCCGGTAACGAAGGGTATTGGTTGGGTATTGCGAAACATTTTGAAAGAACGCCCAACATGATCAATTTGGAAAATGGATATTTTAGCCATCAACCCATCGCCATTAAAAAACAACACCAGGAATTTGAAGATTATATCAACACTTACACCAGTTGGTTTATGCGCAGGGAGCAGCAAAAAGCCATTGAAGACGCAAGAAAAGCCTTTGCAGAATTTCAGAAAATCCAAATAGATGAACTCGTTTTCACCCGAAATACAACCGAAAGTTTAAACATCATCATTAGCGGTTTCCCTTGGAAAGCTGGCGATGAGGTAATCATTGGCGATCACGATTACGGCAGCATGGTGGAAGCATTTCAACAAGCGGCAAAACGTTTTCAGATAACCGTTAAAATCGCCAAAGTACCAGAAAAACCGGCCAATATTCAAGAAATCATCGACGCATATGCCAATTTGGTAAACGAAAAAACCACGATGGTTCATATTACTGATTTGGTTAATTTGCATGGACAAGTATTGCCTACTTACCAAATTGCTGAGTATATCAAACGTCGTTTCCCGTCAATATTTATTGCAGTTGACGCGGCGCATAGTGTGGCTCACACCTTGGATTCCATTGGAAAATTGATGGAAGTCGTAGATGCTTGTGGCGGAAGTTTGCACAAATGGATGTGCAATCCTATTGGATTAGGCTCCAGTATCTGAAATCAGTTTGGATGGGAAACATCGATGATACTACAGCAGGCATTACCATCCCAGATAATTGGACGGGTTTAAAATTGCAATTAAAACCGCTTTCAAACTTCCCTAATATTAAGATTTATGGAGAGGGGATCTGGCAGCCTACCTTACCTGGTGTAATTCCAATTTTTGAATCTGGGGCGATTGCAACGGTGGGCATTTCAGGGCTAACACCCGTGGCTTTAGCCGATAAACTTTTCACAGAATTTAACATATTCACTGTAGCTATTGACCACCCAGAAGTAAAAGGTGTGAGAATCACGCCACATTTAAGCAGCACTTTTAAAGATTGTGCATTGTTGAATATCGCCCTACAAAAAATAGCAAATGAATAACATTAATATTGAGATTTGGAGTGATGTAGTATGTCCTTTTTGCTACATCGGAAAGAGGAAATTAGAAGAATCATTGGCACTTTTTAAAGCTGATCCAGCCAATGCAAACGTGGGTATTCAAATTGAATGGAAAAGCTACCAATTATCGCCGGATTCTGTGAGTGATCCCAATAAAAGTGTGCACCAGTACCTTTCAGAACACAAAGGCATTTCTTTGGAAGAAGCCAAAAACATGAACCAATATGTTACGGAAATGGCGGCTCAATCGGGATTAACATATAATATGGACGATGCCAAAATAGCCAATACCTACCGTGCACATTTGTTTATGCATTTTATGAAAACAAAAGGCTTGCAATTGGAAGCGGAGGAAGCGGTTTTTAAAGCCTATTTCACTGATGGTAAATTTGTTGACTCTATGGAAACATTGAGTGAGATTGCCCAACAATTGGGTGTAGAAATTTCGGCGGCAGACTTAGAATTGGAACTCAAAAAAGAAACCTACAAGGAAGGTTTCGACCTTGATATTTATGAAGCCCACCAATTCAGAATTAGCAGTGTGCCCTTCTTTGTTTTTAATAGACAATACGGAATTCCGGGTGCTCAACCCTTAGAAGTATTCATGGATACATTGAAAAAAGTATCGATTCCTGAGTAAATTTATTATTTTCGTTTTTAGTTAAATTGTATGTCGGTTAACCTCAGTGAACTTTCAGGACGTAAAGGCTTAAAAACCAATCTGTTCGAAGAATTAGGCAAATTGGCTAAGGCCACAGGAACTCCCGATCAAAAAGACATTGAGCAAATGGCTCAATCTTTTCTGTTTGGCACCGCTAATGTGTATGGAACCGTAAGTTTTTACGATTTCCTTCGCCCGGAAAATAAAGGCAAAAAGGCTTATGTGTGTAATGGAAGTGCTTGCTTAACTGCCGGCACACAATCGCAGGTAAAGTCTAAATTATTGAATCATTACCACGAAGATGAAATTGGAGAAATGTGTTGTTTAGGGCGATGCCATGAGAACAGTGCGTTTCATATTAATGGGGTCAACTACAGTGGCGAGGCTTTGAATAAGCTTGGCGCGGTTATAAACCAACAGGTTGAAAAACAAGAATCTTATTTTGTTGGCCAACTAGGCAAATCCATTCTCACCAATGAATTCCCTGGAATAGATCAATTCTATGCGCCTTTAAAGGATATTTTTACTGCTTCAAAAGATCATCTTTTAAGCGAATTGAAGACATCAGGATTACGCGGGAGAGGTGGTGCCGGATTCCCAATTGCATTTAAATTGGAATCAGCAAAGAATACCGAATCCAATATCAAGTTCATTGTTTGTAATGCCGATGAAGGAGATCCAGGCGCTTATTCAGATCGCTATTTGCTTGAAAATCAAACACATTCAGTATTGTTAGGAATGATGATCGCTGGTTATATCATGGGCGCTAGCTATGGCGTATTATATATCCGTGGCGAATATCCAGAATCCATTTCCATTACCCAAGCTTGTGTAGACGAATTGCGTTCACGCGATTTGTTGGGCGAAGATATTTTGGGAACTGGCTTTTCGTTTGATTTCAAAGTGATTGCAGCACAAGGTGCCTATATCTGTGGTGAGGAAACTGCTTTATTGAATAGCATTGAGGGCCAAAGACCTGAAGTACGCGTAAGACCACCCTATCCTACCCAAAATGGTCTTTTCAACAAGCCAACTGTTGTGAATAATGTAGAAACATTGGCCTGTATTCCATGGGTAATTAAAAATGGTGGTGCTGCCTACGCTGCTATTGGCAAAGGAAGATCTACCGGTACAAAATTGGTTTCATTGGATGGACATTTCAACCGCCCGGGTATTTACGAAGTTGAAATGGGCACACCGTTGCGCACCGTAATTGAAGAATTGGGCCAAGGTTTCAGACATAAAGTTAAAGCAATGCATATTGGCGGACCTTTGGGGGGATTGGTTCCACTTTCAAAAATCGATTCATTAAGCATTGATTTTGAATCATTTGCATCGGAAAAATTCCTTTTGGGCCATGCTTCCATTGTTTGTATTCCAGAGGAATATCCTTTAATTGATTATATTTATCACTTATTCAAATTCACCGCTCATGAAAGCTGCGGTAAATGCTTCCCTTGTCGCCTCGGCTCTACCCGTGGATACGAATTAATTGAACGGGCGAAAAACGGCGAAGCCATTGATAGAGAATTATTTAACGATTTGATTAATACCATGGAATTGGGTTCACTATGTGCGTTAGGTGGTGGATTACCATTGCCAATTAAAAATGCAATGACCCATTTTCCTGCAGAACTTCAACCTTATTTTCTTCCAACTCC
>JAGKXC010000237.1 GCA_021151535.1 Sphingobacteriia bacterium
GTTTAAAAATGCTTTCTCGGTAACCGAACCGACAGGCTTCGGAATCAAATTCATGAATTTCGCCCGTGGTTAAATGTACGGCTTTGAGGGAGTGAAATATATCTTTTAGTTCTGAGCCATAAGCCCCAATGTTTTGAATGGGTGCGGCGCCCATGGTGCCTGGAATCAAACTAAGGTTTTCCATTCCACCCCAACCGTTTTCCAGGGTAAACAAAACCGAATCATGCCAAATTTCGCCGCCGCCAAATGCAACCAGAATATTATCGCCCGATTCCGAAATAATGGTTCTGCCTTTTATTTGATTATGAATGAGCAATGCTGTAATATCTTGAGAGAATATGATATTAGAGCCGCCACCCAGTATTTTTTTGGGTAATTCTGGGTACTTGGCAATGCAATTTCGAAGTTCTTCAATGTTGTGTATTGCCATGTAATTTTCGGCAAACACCTCAAATCCAAAGGTATTGTAAGGCTTGAGCGATATGTGATTTTGCAAGGTTGCTTCCACGGTTTTGTTGATTGCAAAATAACAATCTAATTGGCAGATTCTGAGATTATTTGGCGGAATTAATATTGGCGTTTTACTGTTCTTCTTCGCATTTATGGAAGGCTTTGCATGGTTTACACATAAATACATCATGCATGGTTGGATGTGGGTTTGGCATGAAAGTCATCACAAACCCCGCAAAGGTAAATTTGAACTCAATGATTTGTTTGGATTTATGTTCGCTTTGCCCTCCATTTATTTGATTATAATGGGTGCCGAGGATTTTGATTGGAGATTTTTTGCTGGATTGGGAATCGCCCTTTACGGTTTGTCGTACTTTTTGGTTCACGATGTATTTGTTCATCAGCGAATTAAGTGGTTTAAGCATGTAAATCCGGGGTATTTCCGGGCGATGCGTCAGACCCATCATTTGCATCATGCGGTGCATACGAAGGAAGGTGCACAAGCTTTTGGTTTTTTGTTTGTTAAAAGAAAATTTTATAAAAAATACGCTCATGAATAAGAAGGTTGTAATTGTGGGAAGCGGTTTGGGTGGCTTGAGTACTGCTCTGCGTTTGAGCTACAAGGGCTATGATGTAACTGTAATTGAAAAGCAGGATAAGCCAGGTGGAAGATTGAATTTGTTGGAGAAAGACGGTTTCACTTTCGATGTAGGCCCTTCGTTTTTTTCGATGAGCTATGAGTTTAC
>JAGKXC010000117.1 GCA_021151535.1 Sphingobacteriia bacterium
ACTGCTTCTATTTTAATTGTATCTAGCTTTTGAATAAATTGAGAAGCTGTTATATGTGCTTTTAAAACAATAGGGTAGATACCATCCTTGCTGAATGTATAGTTGATAATTCCAGTATTAGATTCAACCGTAGTTCCATTGTTTTCAGGGAAAATTACTGAAAAGAAATTGGCTTTATCTGCCTTCATTTCAATGGTAACTTTTCCCTTCGTAATAGTAGAATAGCTGATTGTCCAAGTTAGATTTTCTGGCAATACAACGGGATCTACCGGCTTGTCTTCACAAGCGGTAAATCCCATTGTTATTACTAGAGATGCAATAAGACTCAATAACATTTTAGATGAATAATGCATTGATTATTGTTGTTTGATGTCATCTAAATAGAATGTGCCTGCATTAGAAATATTCCAACCAGGGAACAATACCAAACGGTTAAAGTTGGTTGCACCTTGATCACTAAAATCAATAGAAACTTCTGTCCATTGGTTTGCAACGGTAACATCAACGTCTTTCTCTACAAACTCAGCCGTATTGTTACTGTTTTCCATTTTTATTCTCATTGTGCCAGTAACAGGCGCATATACTTTTACTTTAATATTTTTATTTGTGGTGAAATCAAATTTGTTGGTCATATTCACAAACAAGCCTGCCCAAGTTTCACTACCATGAACAGTTTCTAAAACTTTAGAACTGGTGTTGATTCCGCTTGATTGTGGGTTACTGATAATAGAATACGTACTATTTCCAAAAGTGGTAAAAGTAGGCGCGGTTCCTTCAAAATCAATTGGTAATGTATAAGTTGGGTCGGAGCTTCCACCATTATCTACTGGGTAAGTATCTGGAACCAAACGTATATACCAAGCCAATTGGCTGTTGGCAGCGTCTGTGTAACGCAAGAAAATCTCATTCTCAGACATACGAACCACTTTGTAAGTGCTTACACCGGTATAATAACCGATAAATGATTTACCTGAAACAGTTAACGTTGTATCGGTACCCATGGTTAATGTCCAATTCTGATTCAATTGATCCGCAAATGGAGCGGTGAAGTCAGTTTTGGCATTTTCAGTCGCACCAGGGAAGTTTGCTGCTTGCTTGGTGTTGATGTAAACATCGCCCTTTGTGAGTTGGTCAAAACCAAAACCTTTTAAACGAAAAACAAAGGCATCATTGTACAAACCTGTGTTGGATTTGTCCATTTTTTTTGCGGACCACCATTCGGGGTAATCACCTGCGGCTCCCGATGGATTTGGACCTACGCCCATGTGACCATCTCTGGTAGAATCAATTACCCAAGTTTTGTAACCTTTTCCAGCCGAACCACCAGTTAAAATGGTGTATAACGCATTGTTTAACAAGGTTGGATCATCTTGGTCAATGGTGATTGTTTGAGAAGAAGAAGCACTTCCACCTGAGTTGAAAACGGTGAGGGTTACAGTGTAAGTTCCTTTTAATGGGAAGGTTCCCAAAACGGTTGGTCCTTCAGCGTTTGTACCATTTCCAAAATCCCATTTTGCAATAAGATTCTTGTTTTTGGCATTGAATTCAATCACATTCGGATTGTCTGTAGTAGGAGCATAGGTAAATTCTGCATCCGCAGTGGTAGGAGCAGCGCCCAATACAGGCTCGTCCTTACAGCTTGAAATGGCCATTAGGCCAAGTCCGCTCAATAAAAGTAATTTTATGGTTTTCATATTTTTTTAAATTTAATAATTTGGGTTTTGAGGCCAGTTTCCACCAGCCAAATCAATTTCAATTTGAGGAATTGGGAAAAGTTCGTGTTTTCCGGCGATAAATCCGGGAATTTCCTTCGCCGCTTGATTCGTTCTAACCAAATCAAAGAAACGATGTCCTTCGCAAGCCAGTTCCAATCTGCGTTCCTTCCAGATATCGGCAACCAAATTCTGGCCAGAAGAACTGATACTCGGCATGCTAACACGGTTTCTCACTAGATTTACAAAAGTCAAAGCTTTACTTTCATCTGGCGATGATTTTCTGGCATTGGCTTCTGCTGCCATTAATAAGACATCTGCATAGCGAATTACTTTGTAGTTTACCGGACTAGTTAAGTCGTTGTCTGGCAAGCCAATTTCTCCAATGCGTTTGATGTATTTGTTGTTGTAATAACCGGTATGTCCACCTGCACCTTTTGCGTAAGTAATATTCTTAGGATTGGGTTGTTTGGCGATAAATGCGTCGATATCCAAAATGGTGGCATCGCGGCGAATGTCGTTAGAGGCAAAAGCATCATACAAATTTTGCGTAGGAAGGTTGTAACTGTTTCCATCGCCATAAATTGGACCATTATATTGCCTGATTCCTTGGAATCCAGGACCCGCATTGCCCTCAAGACAAATCAAACAGCCATAACTTCCACCCTCGGTTCCAGTATATTCAACATCGAAAACGGTTTCTTTATTACCTTCATTGGCTACAGAGAATAATGTGTTGAAGTTTGGAATAAGACTATAAATGTTTTGATCAATCACCGTTTGCAATGTAGTTGCAGCTTCATCAAATTTATCTTGGTATAAATAAACTTTTCCTAACAACGACAATGCAGCGCCTTTGGTGATTCTGCCTTTTTCGCTAGCCGTCCAATCCAAGATTGACGCCGCATAAGCCAAATCTTTCTCTATTTGGGCATATACTGCAGATTTTGGAGTACGCTCCACTTTGGTTACCTCATCGGCGCCCAATCTTTTATCAACGATCAATGGAACATCGCCAAAAAACTTCACCAACTCAAAGTAATAAAATGCACGTAAGAATGAAGCTTGGGCCAATATTTGGTCTTTTCCTGCGAAATCTATTTTGTTTTTATTTTCCATAATGAAATTCACGCGGGTTATGCCGGCATAATTCCATCTGAAAACATTTCTTAATTCTTGGTTTACAGCAACATGGCTCATGTTGTCTATTTCGTGTAAACCTTTTGTGTCTGTTACACTTTCCCCACCTGCAATGGTGTTGTCTGATGCGATTTCACCAATCCAAACAGAAACAAATGAACCCTGCAACAAATCATAAGCGCCAACCAAAGCTCGCTGATAATCAACAGGAGTATTGAAGAAGTTGTCTGCGTCTTGGGTATACGCAGGCGCTACGTCTAAGTATTTTTCGCAACCAAATTGAGGCAAAAGCATCAATAAAGAAGCGAGACTGATAATTACAAATTTTTTCATGTTAAAAACGGATAGAAAAACCTAACATAATTGATCTAGCTTGGGGATAGAAACCATTGTCGATTCCCGCTCCCAAAGCTCCACCAACAGAACCTAAATCTGGGTCGTAACCCATGTATTTTGTGAAAGTGTATATATTGTTTCCTGACAAATAAATTCTCAATCCAGAAAGTTTTAATCTTTCTAACGATTTGCCTTTCAATGAATAACCAATTTGAATGTTTCTGATTCTCAAGAAAGATCCATCTTCAACATAGTAATCGGAAAATACATTGTTTCTGGTTAACGCAGTTGTTAATCTTGGATTTTCATTGGTGGTACCAGGGCCTGTCCAACGGTTGATATTATAAGAAAGCATGTTTGCATAAGGCTGTTGCCTTTCGTAGTTTCTTACTATTTTCTGACCCAAAGCAGTATATAATTGCATAGAAATATCCCATCCTTTTTTAGAAATGCTTAGGTTGTAACCTGCAGTAAATTTAGGAATGGGCGATCCAAGTATTTTTTTATCGCTATCGTCTGAGAAGCTAATTACGCCATCGCCATTGATATCTTTGAAACGAAAATCACCTGGCTTTGCCCCTTCTTGTTTTACGGGCGATTGGTCAATTTCGGCTTGAGTTTGGAATACGCCATCTGTTTGATAACCCATAAAGAATCCAATGGGATATCCTTTTTGGAAACGAGATGCAACACTACCGCCAACGCCAAATGCAGCACCTGGGATATAATCCACACCACTTGGAATACTCAGAACCAAGTTCTTCAGGTAAGCGGCATTGAATCCCATAGCAATATTCCATTTGTTTTTAAGTGCTTTTTGATATTGTACGTCCAATTCGAAACCTGTATTTGAAACGTTTCCTGCGTTGATGATTGGCGGGTAACTTCCAGCGCCAGCAGTTCCTAAAATACCCGATACATCGGGTTGGAAAAGTAAGTCTTTTGTGTTTTTAATGAAATAGTTCATCGTGGCAGTGATACGTTTGCCAATGCTTAAATCTAAACCAGCATTGAACTGACGTGTAGTTTCCCATTTCAAATCTGGGTTACTCGCTCTACCAATTGCCACGCCTTTTACAATGATATCGTTGAATACATAGTCGCCTTCACCGTTCAACAATCCACGGTAAGCGAAATTGTCAATTTGGTCGTTACCACTCACACCATAACTTAATCTCAATTTAGCTGTTCTCATCCAACTGATATTGTAAAAGTCTTCTTCAGAAATGATCCATGAGCCTGAAAGGGTAGGGAACCAACCCCAGCGGGCATTAGGACCAAATTTGCTGGATCCATCTCTACGAATAATTCCAGATAAAAAGTACTTGTTTCTTAAGTTGTATTCAGTTCTTACAAAAGCAGATAGCAATCTCTCGGTAAACTGCCAAGAATAAACATTGTTTAAATAACCACCTGGCGCTAAGTTGGCAGAAATATCCGCGTAATCCAATGAGTTGTTAGGAATGTTATAAGCGGTACCACCCAAGTAGTTGCCACGTCTTTGGAAAACGGATAAACCAGCTGTGGTTTTCAGTTTTTTACCACCCTTCCACTCTTTGCTGTGATTCAAAAATGATTCGAAGTTCAAATCAGTATATGTTGCTCTGCCCTCTGATACAGATGCACCGCGATCAATCTTTGTTCCCGGGGCGATTTCCACTGTACTAGGATCTAAATTTTCATTAATTGCTGTGTTTTGAGCTTTGCCAGGACCAAACCAAACTAAGGGAGAAAATACCTTGTTGTCAACCAAAGCAAAATTATAGTTGAAACGATTGGTGAAAGTTAGGTTCTTATTAATATCGGCAGATAATTCCTGCTTGCCCACGAATTTGTTAACCCAAGCCCAGTTAAATGTGTTTTCAATTTGAGCAAATGGGTTAATTATATCGCTTACTTCTTCCAAATAAGAGTATTTTCCATTTGAATTTTTTATTGGGTCTGTTGGGAAAGCATTGATGGTGTTGTATAAAACACTACCAATACCATTTTCTTGTAAAGCTGAACGCTTTTCATTGGTAAATAAAAATACATTGCTGTAACGCCATTTGTCTGATAACTTGGTGTCGAAGTTAACACGACCGTTTAAGTTAATAAATCCAGTTTTTTTGAAGTTTGTTGAATGCCTGTAAATCCTGAAATTTCCCACTTAGGCGCAGATTTTAACAATCCTTTTTTGGTTTCAACGATGATTACACCGTTTGCCGCTCGAACACCATAAATACCAGCAGTTGCATCTTTTAATACGTTAATAGACGCAATGTCGTTTGGGTTTAACGCATTAAGCCCATCGCTGTCGTAAACTACACCGTCTACCAAAATCAAGGGGTCATTATCGCCAAATGTACTTAGACCCCTAATTCTAATACTCGCTGTACCTCCAGGAGATCCCGAATTGGTGCTAACAACCACACCTGGGATTTGACCTTGTAAGGCTTGGTCCATTCGCGGAATGTTTAATTTTTCTAAATCTTGGCCTTTTATGGATGAATTGGCGCCGGTAAATTCTTTCTTTGAAGCTTTACCATAACCAATTACAACCACTTCATCCATTTTATCCACTTGGCCCGTATCTTGGCTTGTTTGGCCCATTAAGGGTGCAGTGCCAAAAGCACATATCATCCCAGTTAGTTTCAAGATTTTTTGCATAAATGATTTTTTAAATGTAGAAAAAAGGGGGTGATGCCACCCCCTTTTTCTTAAACCTATTGAAGTCGTTTATTTTTTAACGAAACGCTCAACAACTGTACCTTGTTCAGTTTCTACAGAAACCAAATAAGTGCCAGTTGTTAAGTTATTTGTAGAAATAGTTGCTTTGGTAGCATGAATATTCAATTGCTCAATAACTTGGCCAGTTAATGCCATGATTTTAACACTTGAAATCTTAATACCATTTTTCATGTTGATTTGGAAATCAGCACTACTTGGGTTAGGATAAATCTCCATGTTAGATGCATTTACCGCATTTAATTTGTTTGCAGGCTCAGTAGTCTTCTCAAATTCAAAATGCCAGTATCCGCTGCCAATTGATATATCAACTAACATAGTGTCTGCATTGATAGAAGCTTCGTAAACGATTGTGTCTTTTGCATTTGCAGGAGCACTTAATTCGCCACCATTGTAAACTTTGGCCAATCCTAAAAATGAACCTTTACCAATCAAAGTGATTGTTCCTTTGTCTTTATCTGCAACCCATTTGCCGGCAGTGCTTCCATCATGCGGCGCTACAGGAGTTCCACAAGCAAAAGAACCTCCTTGCCATCCTTCTAGGAAGGTAGAACCTTGCATGATGTTGTTGAAAGAACCGTCTGAGTTGAATTTGAAAATATCGTCGTACTGACAAGCACGAACACCAGAAATTTCAGCGGTTGGAACTGTCCACCAAGCGTAATCGCCCTTAGCAGGACCTACAGCCAATGAAGTACCAACTGGTCTCAATTTCCACAAACCGGTTGGATCCAAAGCAGGCATTTGCTTCTTCAATTCAAAGTGCCAGTAGCCACCAGAAATTGCGATATCCAACAACATTGAGTTGCCGTTTAATGTAACATCATAAACAATTGAATCTTTTGCATCATTCACGCTAGACAATTCACCACCGTTGTAAGCTTTTGGTAATCCCAAGAAAGCACCTTTGCCGTAAATTGTAATTGTATTATTGGTAGCATTGTATTTCCAAGTAGCAGAAGCTGAACCGTCAAATGGAGCTACAGGAGTTCCACAAGCAAAAGAACCACCTTGCCAACCTTCTAGGAAGGTAGAACCTTGCATTTTGTTTTGGAATGTGCCATTCGCATTAAAAACGAATTCATCGTCGAACTGACAAGTTCTAGCACCAGTGATTTCTGCAGCTGGAACTTTCCACCATCCATAATCGCCCTTTGCAGGACCTACAGCAAGTGCAGTTTCAACCGGAGCTAATGTCCAGGTGCCCGCAATTTGAGAAAAACCAACACCCATCAAAGCGCCAGTCATTAATAAAGTAGTAATCTTCTTCATATAGTAATTGTTTAGTTTTCAAATATAGAAATTTCTCCCAGTTATAGTAAAAAATACAATAACTTTTTTTTAATAATCCAAATGTTTAACTTTATGATTGATAAAGATAAACAAGCGACATGCGGATTTTTTCACTGTGTGAAAGCCATTGATAATGGAACTAAATTTTCATTAAGTAAGGTTGTTTTACTTTGATGTTTTAAAATTAAAAAGGGCGATACACGCATCGCCCTTTCTAAAAAAATGCTATTTCTATCAGTTTTAGTTAAAATATGAATGTAACACCGCCAATTTTTCTGGGTCTAAAACTTCCCAGGGGAACTTAGGGTTACCAAAATGACCATATTGAGCAGTGGGGTAGTAAATGGGTTTTTTTAACTGCAGTTGCTCGATAATGTCGTTTGGTTTCGTAGGGAAAAGCTCGAAAATTAACGGAATAAGTTGCGTTAAATTGCATCTCTCGGTTCCTTGCCCATCGATGAAAATCGAAGTGGGTTCACTCACGCCAATGGCATAGGATAACTGAACTGTACAACGTTCCGCTAAACCTGCTGCTACCAAATGTTTTGCGATATATCTGGCGGCATAAGCGGCACTGCGATCTACCTTACTGGGGTCTTTACCTGAAAATGCCCCGCCTCCATGTGGACATATTCCACCGTACGTATCAACCACGATTTTTCTGCCCGTTAAACCTGTATCTCCGTGTGGACCGCCAATTGTGAAGCTGCCAGATGGATTTATGTAGTATTTGGGCACTTGAATTTTTAACCAATCGCCCAAAATTGGATTGATTACTTGTTGAATAATAGATTTTTGTAGTTCATCTTGGGAAATTGTTTCATCGTGTTGGGTAGATACTACCACGGTTTCAATAGACGCTGGTTTGCCGTTTTCATAACGAATACTAACTTGAGATTTGGCATCAGGACGCAACCATGGTAAAATATGATGATTCCTAAAATCATGAAGTAATTTTAAAATTTCTTGGGAAATTACCAATGCCAAGGGCATCAACTGTGGTGTGTCGTTGCAAGCATAACCAAACATAATTCCTTGATCGCCCGCTCCACCATCCACAACACTTTCAAAGATTTCTCTGCTTTGAGTAT
Organism: Sphingobacteriia bacterium; assembly: GCA_021151535.1. Taxonomy (GTDB): domain Bacteria; phylum Bacteroidota; class Bacteroidia; order NS11-12g; family UBA955; genus JAGKXC01. The sequence continues at coordinate 8,300 of JAGKXC010000117.1, forward strand.
GCAGTAAATTTTCGTAAGTAGCGGTATGTAAATTAAAGCCCACCTGGTTGTTGTTGTAGCCAATTCTATCCAAAACTTGTTTGGCAATGGCAATGGCATCTACTTCGGCATTGGATGTGATTTCGCCAGCAATAACCAATCGATTGGTTGTGATTAGGCACTCACAAGCCACTTTCGCATGGGGGTCTTGCGCCAAATAAGCATCTAAAATGGCATCGGAAATTTGATCGGCTAATTTGTCGGGATGACCAGCAGAAACGGATTCACTGGTGAATGAATAATGGTTTTTTGACATGATATTTTGTGTTAAAATGTGTTGCGAAACGGCGGGATATCGCAAGCGGGCCAAGGCAGGAGCGGTTATGGCCAAAAACACAAAATGAAATGCATACCAAGCGGTTGCTCCACAATACATGGGAGGCTAAAGTTGAAATAAATTCAACAGCTAACAAGCTTTGATAGGCAAAATTTGAAATCATCCCTTTGTTTTTGACTTACTGTCCGCATCATTTTACCACCGTAGCAGGGTTAGTGCTCGGTTGGTGACCCTTGGGTCTCGTGATACTGCCGCAAAATTAACACAACTTTTTAATATTTCAAGAACATTCGTCGAGGTTATAGGGCTGTTTGTGATTTTAACTAATTTTGAAGTCACATCATGAATAGACATTTTAACCTTGATTACCTGCGGGGATTGGCGGCATTTGGAATCATGATGTATCATTATACCATTTGGACACAAGGGTCGGCGGCGTCGTCAGATTTTATTGGCAGAGTGGGCGTATACGGTGTGGCGATTTTTTATATATTGAGTGGCTTAACATTAAGTTATGTATATACAAATAGCTTAAAATTTACTGCTGCTGATTTGTGGGGTTTTGCCAAAAAGCGAATTTTTAGAATCTTACCGCTACTTTGGCTGGTTACAATTAGTTCTATTGTACTTAATAATTTGAAGTGGAATTGGGCGGATTTGGCACTCAACTTCACGGGATTATTCGGCTTTGTTAAATGGGATAAATATTACGCCACCGGTTTGTGGTCTATTGGCAATGAATGGGTGTTTTATGCGTTATTTCCAGTGCTTATTTTTTCATGGCGATTCAAGAAATGGGCGATGCCTTTGCTGATATTATTTGTGTCTGGGTGCTTTGTGTATTTTACATTTTTTCAATTAAACCCCGCAATTAAAGTGAGTAAGCAATGGCATATATACACCAATCCATTGAATCACAGATTCGAAATCGATGGATTTTGGTCATTATTGCAACAGCCCTGGGCATTTTTTACTTTTTGCCAGTTACGGGCAACCAAATTCATCTTGTAACTGGTTGGAATAGGGTAATTTTAAGTTTGTGTTGCTTGCTTATTTGCTGGGGCATTTACAAGCTTAGATTGAATTTGCCCAAAATTTTTCATTCGCCTTTGGTTTGGTTGGGAGAAGCGAGTTATTCCGTTTATTTGTTACACCCATTGGTATTTGTTGCCTTGAATAAACAAATAAAAATTTGGCGAAAAATGGGATACAAAATCCCTCATTGGGAACATTTTTTAACTGCAACAATCCTAACATTGTTCATCAGTTATTTCGTTTACAACTATTTCGAAAAGTTCTTTATGAAGCTCGGAAAGAGGTAGTTAATAGGGCGATTATTTAAAATTCGTAATCCAAGTGATTTGTCCTAATTCTAAAAATCGTAAATCTTGTTGCTTGTTGCGCACAGCCACTTGAAACAAATTCCCTACTTCAATCTTTCCAAGTTTCCCTAATTGATATCCTACGCCTACATAACTCCAGTTTTCACTGTATGTAGCATTTTTATTGCCTGTTACACTGAAGTAAAACTCATTGTACATATTCAAGTAAAACTCATGATCATCCAGTACTTTTCCTTGTAAAGGCTTGTTCCAGCCAATTTGCTGCCTTAGCCTAGTAAATAAAGGATATTTTTGAGTAGTTCTATTTTCAATGAATCGCTCTTCAACCCTTAATCGCGCGGTTATCTTTCCATTAGAAACTGGGAATGAGAAAATTGCTTGTTGCCATAACCGATGCTCATTTACAAAATTGTTGTTAAACGGGTTATTTCTCTGATATGTATAACTTCCAGCAACATTCACCTTGGGCGAAATCATGTAAATTAAACTCGGCTGAAAGTAAAATTGCAAGTCTGTTGCCGGGTATTCAAGTCCGCCAATTTTCTCTTTAAACGCATCAATCGTAGTAGATGCAAATACGTTGTAACTTAGTTTTTTGTTTATTGGCCCTGTTTGGTTTATAGCTGGTAAAAAACCGTAAAAAGTAAGATTTTGCCCATAACTCAAGCGAAAAATAACAAAGAACACAAAGAATAAGACAGGTTTTTTCATCAAAAAATGCTGGGGATGGGAGCGGTTTGAATGGGAATATCGGCGATGTGATTCCCATTTTTATCAAACAACAATTCTAATTCGTTACCACCTTTAATTTTAATAGTAATTTCATATTTGAGATTCCCTTGCGGGTTGATCTGTTGGATTTCTAAGATGCGATATACGCCAAATTTGCTGTTTAAGAATTGGTTGATCGCCATTTGAGATTGGGTTGGAACTTCTTGCCAATCAACCGATAGCTCGACTTCAATTAAACTATCGCCCTGAAATTTTAAAGAATATTCCTTGCCCTGAAACACAAATTCACATTCAATAAAAGTTCTATTTCCCTCAACTTCTTTGTAGTACTTGTCTTTAATAAACCCAGAATAATGCCCCGAAATATATTGTTTAATACTGTTTGGAGCATCCGATTTGGGTATTCGTTTTTCTTGAGCAAATCCCAAATTCGTTGCAAGTAAGGCGCCTAAGAAAAGTAGAAACCGCATAATTATTTTTTCACCTTTGGTAATTTCTTTAAAACTTGCTCAGTTGGAGAAACATCATCGCCCTGGGCTTTGCCCAATGCAATTGCTTTCTCCGCATCCGCCTTGCATTCAGCGTACATTTTTAACTTGAATTCAATGTTCGCACGAGTGTCGTAATATTGCCAATCTTCCTTCAATTCTATGCTCTTGCTAGATAGGGCTAAGGCTCTTTTAAGTAATGCTGGATCGTCCGTGTTTTCAAAGAAAAACCACGCATTTTCGTTTAATCCGCTGTGATGCATTTTGCTCATTTGGCTTTCAACGGATGTCATTAATGACGAATAATCTTTGATGGTTCTAAACCAATCTTGTTGCAAGGAGGCAGATTCCCAATCGGGATACAAAGACCATTTCACTGCCAATGGGAAGTAATGTTTGTATGCTACTTCATCTTTTTGGTTGTTGGCCTTGTAAAGTCTTGAATGTAATATGTTTATGGCTTGTGTTTGGGTTAGGTCGCGGCCAAATAATTGGCTAAATGTATCGGTCATGTTTAGCCAGTTTTCGATATTCTTATCGCTTAATTGATAGCTACCAAGTCCACCTAAAACAAATATATCATAAGGCTTAGTTAGGTTGTTGAACTGGGCCGCAAATCCCGTTTTTGTTGTATCGTCAAATATTTTAAAGTCCCTTTTATAATGCTGCTGCATCCACCAAGATGGAATGTTTGCAATGCTTAAAGCCGGAAATCCGGGTCTGGCAATCGGCGCAACGCCACCCGTTTTTTGGAAAATTCTCGAAAATGAATCGATGGTATGCAGCCATTCCTTGCGTTCTGAATAGCCCAAAATCTGACTTACCAAGGTTCCGTCGCTTGCGAAAATCAAGAATGTTGGGAAGACATTAACACTATATTGAAACCGCAAAAGCTGGCCAATACTATCTTTTTCCATTTCCAATGAATAGCAATTCATGAAAGAATTCATGGGTTTCTGCACTTCCTCGGAGCTGAAGTTTTTCTTGTCCATGATATCGCACCAACCACACCAATCCGTATAACAATCAACAAAAATCCATTTGTTTTGCTGCTTTGCCGTTAATAATGCTTCATCCCAATTTTTGATTTTCGGGAAAGTTGTAACCAAACTTTTAGTTTTTCTTTGCGCTGTTGCCGGTAAAATGATGCTGGCAATCAAAGCAATAAAAAGGAGTTTTCGGGCGATAATTTTCATATTCGGTATTTTTAAAAGGGGTATAATATTAGTTTCATGGCATTTAATATTCACTAATCACAATTTTGGTTTGCTTCATCATTACTTCTTTGGCATTGGGTTTTTGCATTAATTCGCCAAAATTTTTAGGTAAAATCTGCCAACGCAATCCATATTTGTCAATGCACCAACTGCATTTTGATTCTTGGCCTTCGTTGGTAAAGTAATTCCAATAATGATCTATTTCATTTTGGTCTTCACAAAACAATTGTAAACTAAATGCATCGTTTAAAGCATGGTGGGTTTCTGACGTTCCCATCGCTTGGTAAGTTTGTCCTAGCAATTGAAAGTTACCCACTTCACAAGCGCCTGATGGTGTATCGCCCATTGTGGCAATAAATCCACACCTAAAGTTCTCACCAAAAACTGTTTGGTAATAATCAAAAATGGGTTGAAGTCTACCTTCTTGGCAATGAAACCAAAGATGGGGAAGGATGAATGGAGTGCTCATAAAAACACAAAGGTATCCGTTTGGATACCCTTGTGAAAAAAAACAGAAAATAAATCGATGAAAATGATTTTTGCTTAGTCTTCCGTCACCTCACTTTCAATTTCTACGGATTTAAATTTATGGGCAAATAATAGCAGGAAAACAAACATCGCCCGAAAACATTCCACAGTTACTGGATTATTGATTAGGAATGAATAAGCCAAAGAAATTAATGATGTTAAAAGCAATAGATAAAAAAGAATATTTTGTTTCATAGTGTTTATGTTTTATTGGCCTTGGCCCAAGGAAAAAGCAGGTTTTCCATTGAATGCATAGAGATTTTCAGTTTTGATGACGTCAATTTTTGCATTTTCAGCTTTGCTCAATAGTCTGATAATGTCTGATTTCGTAATCGGCTCCCCGTTTGATTTTTTGAATCTGCAACGCCAATGATCAGTGCAGAAAGTTTCAGGAAATCCATCGGGATATACTTTAATTCCGCGGTTAGTAATCATGTTCAATTGAATGTCACCATCCACAATGGAATTAATTTGTGACGCTAAATCATCTGCCTGATATCCATTCCAATGAACAAACAAATCAACACCCAGCAATTCTTTCTTTTGTGGTTCAGGTCTGCGGTATTTAGGTAATGAAATCGACTTGTTTTCTTTGTAAGATACAGGTTTGAATGAGTTGGGTTTTTGGCCCAAGTTGGCGATTACGGCTTGCGCAAATTCACGAGTACCTACAATTTTTTTGCTTATTCCTTCTTTGTAAATATCGTAAGTGTGAATGCCGTCTTCAATTGTTTTTAACCAAGCATTTTGCACTTTCTCTGCAACATCCGCCTGTCCAATATGAGTAAGCATTTGGATGGCCCCTTGCAATAATCCGGATGGGTTGGCAACGTTTTTTCCAGCAATTCTTGGCGCAGAACCATGGATGGCTTCAAACATTGCACATTCTTCGCCAATATTCGCAGAACCAGCTAGTCCCACCGAACCAGCAATCTGTGCAGCCACATCGCTTAAAACATCGCCGTATAAATTGGGCATTACGATCACGTCAAATGCTTCCGGTGTATCCGCCATCTTAGCCGCTCCAATGTCAATAATCCAATGTTCGTTCTCGATGTCCGGATATTCTTTGGCGATTTCGTTAAATACTTGATGAAACAATCCATCTGTTTGTTTCATGATGTTGTCTTTGGTGAAACAAGTAACCTTTTTTCGGCCATATTGCTTGGCATATTCAAAAGCATAACGGATGATTTTTTCACATCCAGGCCTGCTTATGAGCTTTAAACATTGAATTACTTCATCTGTTTGTTGGTGCTCGATGCCGGCGTATAAGTCTTCTTCGTTCTCCCTTACAATCACCAAGTTCATATTGGGATGTTTGGTGCTTACAAATGGGTGTAAGCTGAAACATGGGCGAATATTGGCATACAAACCTAAAAATTTTCGGGTGGTAACATTCAAACTCTTATATCCACCTCCTTGAGGTGTTGTAATGGGCGCTTTTAGGAAAATTTTATTCCTTCGAATGATGTCCCAAGATTCATTCGAAATTCCTGAAGTGTTTCCGGCGAGGTAAACTTTTTCACCTACCTCAATTTCGTCGATAGTGATTTGAGCGCCAGCAGCTTGTATGATTTCCAAGGTGGCATCCATGATTTCTGGACCGATTCCGTCTCCTTTTGCTACAGTAATTCGTTTCATATTCGTGAATGATGATGCAAAATTGAAACAAGCTATTCATAAGTTTTTATTTATAATTTATATAATAAACATAATGATTATTAATG
>JAGKXC010000118.1 GCA_021151535.1 Sphingobacteriia bacterium
AGCGTCCATATCCACCGATAACCCATTCTCGCGGGCAATCAAATCCGTTAAATCAATCGGAAAACCAAAAGTATCGTACAATTCAAACGCTACCGTTCCCGCCACCACTTTATCGGAAGATTGGGCGATAACAGCATTCAACCTACTCATCCCGGTACTCAATGTGCGGAAGAAAGAAACCTCTTCTTCTTGGATCACGCGCATCACAAAATTTTCTTGTGCTTTTAACTCCGGAAATGCGGTGGCAAAATAGTTACTCAAACCGGGCAACAACTGATAAAAAAACGGTTCCGTGAAACCCAAGTAAGAATATCCGTATCGCACCGCCCTGCGCAAAATTCTGCGCACCACATATCCCGCGCCGTTGTTGGCGGGCAACTGCCCGTCTGCAATACACATACTCACGGCGCGAATATGATCGGCAATGACGCGAAAGGCAATGTCTTGCTTTTCGTTATCGCCATATTTCTTACCCGCCAAAGCGGCAGTTTCTTGAATAATAAATTGAAAAACGTCGGTATCGTAATTCGAAGTTTTGCCTTGAATACCTCTTACCAAGCGCTCAAAACCCATTCCGGTATCTACGTGTTTGGCTGGTAATTTCACCAACGACCCATCGGCCAAACGGTTGAATTCCATGAACACCAAATTCCAAATTTCTACCACTTCGGGATGGTCGTTATTCACCAATGTAGCCCCACTTATTGCCGCTCGATCGGCTTCAGAACGCATATCAAAATGTATCTCGGTACAAGGTCCACATGGTCCTGTATCGCCCATTTCCCAAAAGTTATCTTTTTTATTTCCCTTGAGAATGCGATCGGCGGGGAAAAATCTGCTCCAATAATCAAAGGCTTCCTGATCGAAAGCGATATTGCTGGGTGCATCACCTTCAAAAACCGTAACATACAATTGGCTTGCTGGCAATCCATACACTTCCGTTAGGAGTTCCCAAGCCCATTCGATGGCTTCTTTTTTAAAGAAATCCCCGAAGCTCCAGTTCCCCAACATCTCAAACATGGTATGGTGGTAGTGATCATGGCCAACTTCCTCTAAATCATTGTGTTTGCCGCTCACGCGCAAGCATTTTTGGCTATTCACCACCCTTTTATTGGGCGATGCGGCGTTGCCTAAAAAGAAATCCTTAAACTGATTCATACCGGCATTGGTAAACATCAGCGTGGGATCGCCCTTCACCACAATGGGTGCGCCTTTTACAAATGTGTGTCCTTTGCTTTCAAAAAATGCAATAAATTTTTGCCTGATTTCGTGGGAAGTGAGCATAGAAAATTAACAAAGTGGCAAAGATACAAATAATAAGTACATGCATAAAAAAAGGCCGCTTATTCGGCGACCTTTTCTTGCAGGAAAAATACCATTACCCCTCCGCAGAAACCTTAGGAGCGGCATGGATAATCTCATCGCTGGCTCCGTCTTCAAATTTCTTGAAGTTATCGTTGAACAACACAGCGAGTTTGTTACATTGTTTGTCGTAGGCAGCTTTATCGTCCCAAGTATTTCTTGGATTCAACAATTCTGCAGGCACATTGGCACAGCTATCGGGCATCAACACACCAAAAGTTGGATGCGCGGTAAATGAGCCATTTAATTCACCTTCCAAGGCAGCAGTGATCATGGCACGGGTGTACGACAATTTCATACGAGAACCTACGCCATAGGGTCCGCCTGTCCAGCCGGTATTCACCAACCAAACATTCACATTGGGATTGGCTTCCAATTTTTCGCCCAACATTTTCGCGTACTTGGTAGGATGCAAAGGCAAGAACGCCTGTCCAAAACAAGCCGAGAAAGTAGCTTGAGGCTCTGTTACACCCGCTTCTGTACCTGCTACTTTGGCGGTATAACCACTAATAAAGTGGTACATCGCTTGTCCGGTGGTAAGTTTAGAAATCGGAGGCAACACGCCAAACGCATCGGCGGTTAAGAAGAAAATATTCTTAGGAGCATCGCCCACTGAAGGCACAGCGATGTTATCGATATAATCGATTGGGTAGGCAGCGCGGGTATTCTCGGTAACAGAAATGTTATCATAATCTACCTCGTTGCTATCGTTAAAGAAACGCACGTTTTCTACCAAAGAACCATTTTTAATGGCATGCCAAATTTGTGGCTCTTTTTCTTCGGTTAAGTTTACGCATTTTGCATAGCATCCGCCTTCAAAGTTGAATACGGTACCATCGCCCCATCCGTGCTCATCATCGCCAATTAATTTTCGGTTGGGATCGGCACTCAAGGTAGTTTTACCGGTTCCGCTCAATCCAAAGAAAATAGAGGTATCGCCTGCTTTACCAATATTGGCAGAACAGTGCATGCTCAAAACGTTGCGTTCTTGTGGCAAAATGTAATTCAATACGCCAAAAATTCCTTTCTTAATTTCACCGGTATATCCGCTGCCACCAATAAGGATAATTTTGCGCGACATGTTCACGATGGTGAAGTTGTGCTGGCGGGTTCCATCAACGGCAGGATCGGCTTTAAAACTGGGCGATGCAACAATAATCCATTCGGTTGGGGCTGTAGCAATTTCCTCGGCGGTTGGGCGAAGGAACAAATGCTTAGCAAACAAATTCTGATAAGCAGATTCGGTAACCACTTGGATGTTCAAGCGATACGTTGGATCGGCGCAAGCGTAGGCGTGACGGATAAACAATTCTTTGCCACCCATGTGATTCAATACTTTGTTTAACAACGCATCGAATGCAGCGGGTTCGAAAGGCTGGTTCACATTGCCCCACCAAGCGGTATCTGCGGTTAGGCTGTCTTTCACCAAAAACTTGTCTTTAGGGCTTCTACCAGTGAATTCACCGGTATCCGCTGCCAATGCACCAGAAGAAGTAATCACTCCTTCGTTTCTTTCTAACGCTTTCGCAACCAACTCATCGGTGGTAAGATTTTCGTAAACTGCGGCCGCTTTATTTTTTAGGCCTGCGATAATTTCAGTATTCTGCATGAACAAAATTGAATAACTTTGACAAGTGCAAAGGTACTTCATGCCAACGGAAGCGTAGATGATTTATGTCATACCGCCCTATGGATAATTACCAACAGCCAAAACCCCAATTTTCGTCCAAATCGCACATGATTATACCATTGAATTACAGAGACTTAACCCAATGCTTTACCCTGTCAAGTGTGCAATTGACACTTCGAAAATTGTGCATTATTTTTTTACTTTACGGTTCATTTTCTTTGTGCGCAAGCGCCCAATCGCTTCATATTCAGCCAAAAAGAGAGATTGGCATCGGTGCTAGCATGTTGTTGTACTCTGCTGGCAACGCCTATTTAAGTCACCAGTACCCGTCCCCGCAAACACAATGGCAGGTAAGGAAGATTGATGTTTGGAACCAATCGGAGTTTAAGCCGCAACTGGCGAACATTTCGGATGCAACCTTTTTGGCCACGGCAGCCGGTGCTGGGGCAATGATGTTTGCATTCCCCAAAAACGTCCAAATGAATTACGCGGTATTGTTGGCACAAAACGTATGGATCACCGGCAATTTGGTACAATCCACCAAAGTTTTGGTGGGCCGTGGCCGACCCTATTTACAGGGCACTGGGCCAATCAGCAGCGAGGGGAAAGACAATTATTATTCATTTTTTAGCGGGCATTCGGCGATAACCGCCACGATGGCAACCACAGCAATGATGGGTGCATTCCGATATTTACAGGGCGATCAAGCCACTTGGGGCAAAGCGGCGGCGATTAGCACGGGGGCGGTGGCATTAACCACCGCGGCGTTGCGAATCGCCGCCGGCAAACACTACCCTTCCGATGTGCTCACTGGCATTGCCGTTGGCACCGCCGTAGCACTGATCAATTGCTACATCCACGAAAAATAAAGCATTCCTCTCCTAATGCAAACCAATTGCTTGGCTGTTTGTTTCACATTTAACCACCACCATGAAATTAACCCTGGCATTTTGTTTAACACTTGCATTTTTCTGCTTCTCCAGTTGCGGAAATTGGCAAAATTCTAGCAATTTTGCATCAGATAACGCATCCTCCCCTGCTTCCAATCAAAAACCACAAAACCAAATGAATTTACAAGAATTAGAAAAACAAGAAAACATCGAAACCGCTGTTTTGGCAGGCGGATGTTTTTGGTGCCTCGACGCAGTGTATCAGCAGCTTCAAGGCGTTGAAGCCGTTGAATGTGGTTACAGCAACGGACATAAAGAAAATCCCACCTACGAAGAAGTTTGCGATAACACCACAGGCCATGCCGAAGTGGTAAAAATCTATTACAACACCCAGAAAATCTCCTATCAAGAATTGCTAGAAGTATTTTGGCGCATACATGACCCCACAACTTTAAACCGACAGGGAAATGACGTTGGCACACAATACCGAAGTGGTATTTATTACCAAAACGAGGCCCAAAAAATCATTGCATTAGCCAGCAAGGAAGCGGTTAGTAGCAGTGGTTTATGGGAAGGAAAATTGGTAACTGAAATCCTACCATTGGCCAATTATTATTCTGCTGAGGCATACCACCAAGACTATTTCAACCATCATCCCGAAAACCAATATTGCGTTTATGTTGTTGGGGCGAAGGTTGAAAAATTCAAAAAAGAGTTCAAAGAGCGTTTGAAGTGATTTGGGCGGCGGTTAAACTCTGACCAGCATGTGGTCCAATTTGAACAAAGTATTTGTTTAATCGATCTTTATAGTTCCAATATTTATTTTCTAACTCCTTATCAATGCTTTGGCCAAATAATAATGATTTAATAAAAATGATCAGCGAAAGAAAAATGATTTTCAAAAAATTCATATTATTTAATAATTTTACAAGAAACTAAATTCCAGCAATGTGTAGCTGGTTTGCCGGTTTCTAGATTATAAGCTGAAACCTCTAATTTTATTAATCCTATCGATTTTGCAAAATAAAATTTCACAATACTCAAAATATACAATTTTTCAAAAAACTTACTCTGCCCGATTTTCAATACAGCGTGGCGAAACGAATTTTGATTGAAATTGAAAACCGTTTGGAATACATGGATCGCGTAGGGCTGGGTTATTTGACCCTCAATCGCCTTACCAACTCGCTTTCAGGGGGAGAATTTCAGCGGATTAAGTTGGCCACCTCACTGGGTAGTGCTTTGGTAGGCTCAATGTACATTTTGGACGAACCAAGTATTGGTCTTCACCCTCGTGATACTCGAAAGTTGGTAAGCGTGCTGGAGTCATTGCGCGACATGGGAAATACTGTGATTGTGGTCGAGCACGAAGAAGAAGTCATGCG
>JAGKXC010000119.1 GCA_021151535.1 Sphingobacteriia bacterium
TACAAGCAGATAATGCTGATGGTAACAATGATGCGTTGGATGAGGCGATGCAGATTCTACTAGAATTACGTGCAACAGCCAAAGCGGATAAGAATTGGGCTTTGAGCGATCAGATTAGGGATCGTTTGGTTGAAAAGGGATTTGTGATTAAGGATGGAAAAGACGGTTCAAGCTGGTCTAGATAATTGTTAACTTATTTAATATTATTGAGATATGCCCGGTCACTTCACCTTTTACTCGAATCAAATTGAAGGTGATATGGCATGGTTTTCGGAAGCGGAAGCAAAACATGCTATCCAAGTTTTGCGATATGGAGTAGGTGAGAAAATAGAATTTACCAATGGATTAGGGATTCGATTTGAGGGGGAGATAGCCACAACATCAAAAAAGGATTTTTCAGCCAAAATCACTTCTCGCGTTGAGGAAAATAAGCCCAACAGCATTCATCTTTTCATGGGTGTGCTTAAGGCCGGCGACAGAATGGAATGGGCAGTTGAAAAATGCACCGAATTGGGAGTTGAAACGATTGTTTTTGTTTCCACAAAAAACTCTGAAAGAGCCAAGGTAAATTTGGAGAGGATGAACAAAGTGGCAATGTCTGCCATGAAGCAGTCTCACGGAGCATTTTTACCTGAAATTTTGCAGTTAACATTTGACGAATCAATGCGATGGGGCGATGGTAAAAAATCTAACAAGGTGATTGCTTATTGTGAGTTTGCCGAGATGGATCAAGCTGAAAAAATTAAGGATTTGGCCTTGCCAGCTGCTGTTTTTATTGGTCCTGAAGGTGATTTTACTAGAGAAGAAGTGGAGAAAGCCTATTCAAATGGATGGAAAATATTGATGTTGGGCGATCAAATCCTACGTTCAGAAACTGCTGCTGTTTCTGTAACAGCTGCATTACGAATGCTTCATTTGTAAGCATTATCTTTGTATCGTGAATGTTTTATTATTAGGCTCCGGAGGCAGAGAACATGCCTTTTCTCTTAAAATTTCCCAATCGCCCGAATTGAACAAGCTTTTTATTGCTCCTGGCAATGCTGGTACGGCTTTACATGGCACGAATGTAGATTTATCGCCAACCAATTTGGAACAAGTTTATCAATTTTGCGTTGAAAACCAGATTGATTTGGTGGTTCCAGGAAATGAGGATCCTTTGGTTGCTGGTTTGGTAGATTATATTGAAGAAAAATCCACAGCTGCCGGCTTGAAAATGGGTGTGGCGGGTCCTTCAGAATGGTGCGCCAGACTTGAAGGAAGTAAGGATTTCGCCAAGGCATTCATGAAAAAATATGAGATCCCTACTGCAAAGTATGAATCGTTCCGATTGGGAGATTTGAAAAGTGCGTCGGCTTTCATGAAAACATTAGAGCCGCCTTATGTGCTAAAAGCGGATGGATTGGCTGCTGGTAAAGGCGTAATCATCACTGAATCTCTTGAAGAAGCAGAGGCTGTTTTAAAGGAGATGACTGATGGTTCAAAATTCGGTAAAGCGGGCGAAGTAGTTGTAATTGAAGAATTCCTGAAAGGAATAGAATTAAGTGTTTTCGCTGTTTCAGATGGCGATTCATGGCAAATTTTGGGTTCGGCAAAGGATTACAAGCGCATTTTTGATGGTGATCAGGGTCCAAATACAGGTGGAATGGGCGCAATTTCTCCTGTGCCATTTGCGGATGCTGCCTTCATGGAAAAAGTAATTTCAAGAATTGTAAAGCCAACGTTTGATGGTTTAAAAGAGGAAGGTCATCCCTACAAAGGATTTTTATTCGTTGGATTGATGAATGTGGCCGGTGATCCCATGGTAATTGAGTACAATGTGAGAATGGGCGATCCAGAAACGGAAGCCATTTTCCCAAGATTGAATACGCCGATGTTGGATATGTTAACTGCCATCGCCAATGGAAATTTGAGTGCAGTGAAAATTGATTTAAAGGAAGAAACAGCAGCAACTGTATTCCTTGTTTCTGGAGGTTATCCGGGCGATATAGAAAAGGGCAAAACCATTCTAATTCCAGCAACTTATCAGTGGCAAACTGCCGATAATAACAAACAATGGTTGTTTCACGCCGGCACCAAAATGCAGGGCGATGATGTTGTAACCAATGGAGGTAGGGTTATTGCGATTACCTCTTTGGGAACAGACATTGCAAATGCATTAAGTAGGTCTAACGAGATGGCCCAATCTGTGCAATTTGAAGGCAAGTTCCATAGGAAAGATATTGGATTAGATTTGTTGAAATATTAATTCGGATTTATGAACCCCAAAAAGAATTCGTATTCGCCTTATGATCAATTGATTAAGGCGAGAATGAAAAGCCCCGTTCAATTGTTTATTAGTTATTTTCTTCGTGGGTTATTGGTTGTTTTGCCAGTAGCTTTAACAGTAGGGATTTTGTTGTGGATGTATCGCGGGATTGCGAAATGGCTAGATTTAGGTCATACAAGTTGGGGAGCAGTTGGGATATATGCCCTTGTTGGGATTAGTGTAATTCTTTTGGTTGGTATCTTTACCAAAGGTGTAATTGCTAAACAAGTATTGGAGTTTTTTGAAGGTATCATTGAAAAGGCCCCAGGTTTAAATTTTATTTTCGGAACTACCAAAGATTTAACCCATGCATTTGTGGGTGAGAAAAAGAAATTCAATAAGCCGGTGATTGTTGAAATGGGCAATCAGGAATACAAAATGGGTTTTATGACGCAAACGAGCATGGATTCTATCAATATGCCAGAATTTTGCTCGGTTTATTTGCCATATAGCTATGCACTGTCTGGAGAAATGGTCATAGTGCACAAAGACAAGGTGAAAAAGTTAGATTTAGAAGGCGGTGACGTTACGAAGTTTGTTTTGAGTGGTGGAGCAGCTGAACTAAAATAATCTCCATTCTGGGGATAATTTTTGGTCTCTCTCTACGTTCTATTTATCAATATTGGGTTTAATTTGAATAATATGTTGTTTTCCATCATTTCATTACTTCAAACAGCTGGTACTACTGTAGATCCACAAGCAGTTCAACAGCAGCAACAAGCCGCTAATAAAGTAGCTGAAGAAGGTGTTCCCATGCTAACCATCATGATGAAGGGTGGCTTTGTAATGGGTTTATTGGCTTTGTGTTTGTTAATCGCTATTTACTTTATCGTTGAGCGATTTATTTACCTTAATAACAGAGCGAAAATCGATTATAACTTGGTTAGCAGTATTCGTGATAACTTAAAAGAAAATCGCTATGATTCTGCATATCAATTGTGTTCTAGAACCAATACCGCTCAAGGTCAAATGATGGCAACAGGCTTGAATTTGTTGGGTGCAAATTTGAGAGAAATAGAAAGTGCCATGGAAACCAGAGCCAACATTGAATTAAGTGCAATGGAAGGTAATCTATCTTATTTGAGTTTGATTGCGCGTACGGCACCGATGTTAGGTTTCGTAGGAACCATTTGGGGTGTAATTAATATCTTCTATACCGTTGCTCAGGTGGGCGGTTTGGAAATCGGCGCCATCGCTGATGGTTTGTATATCAAATTGGTTACTTCTTTCAGTGGTTTGTTGGTAGGTATTATCGCATTTGTTGGTTACCAAATGTTTATGAGAAGGATCGACAAGTTTGCTGAGCGTTTGCAAGAGCAAAGCCTTCAATTGATGGAATTGCTAACCAAAGCCAATCACTAATTAATATCAAATGAAAATCGGAAGGCGTAAACGCGAAGAAGCAGAAGTAGAAGCTTCATCCATGAACGACATCATGTTTTTCTTGATGTTGTTCTTCCTTATTGCCTCAACATTGGCCAATCCCAATGTTATCAATATTACTTTGCCAAAAGCAAAAACTACCACTGCTGTTCATACCAAAACTTTACCGATTACCGTGAAAGTTGCTGGAAAGGGTACTGAAAACGAACAAATTCAAATCTATTTTGAACAAAGATTGGTTCCTTACGAAAACATGGAAGCAGAACTTACCAAAGAAAGAGATAAATATGCTGATCCTGAAAATCCTGCGAACGGATTGAATGTGGTTTTACGTTTGGAGAAAGATTTGGAAGTGCAGGATATGGTAGACGTGATGCAAGTAATTGCTAACTTGGGTATCAAGATGGTGTTGGCTACGGATAAGTCTACCCGTTAATTCTTGAAATGAAAGCTAGGCTACTAAATATTGTTGCCTTCAGTTTATTTGGCTTTCAAACTTCTTTATTGGTTTCCCAATCTTACGTGAGAAATGAATTTCTTGAACCCAATCAATTGGATATTGGTGTGATGCGGGGATTTTTGGTTGCTCATAATGGGGCGATGCAAAATCTGTTTCATCCTATTCAAGGTGTTCAATTTCATTTTCTTAGGGATATGAAGCGAAATTCCCTCAGAGATGGCATGTTTAAAGGTGTGAAAGCCGGATATACGCTAAATTATCAAGACTTAGGAAGCGCAGCGGCTGGAAAAGCCATAGGAATGGGTTTTTCATTGTATGTGAAGCATTTTAAAAATACCAGCTTTACTGCGGGAATGGGATGTGGCTACCTAACATCGCCCTATAACACCGATAAAAATCCTGGAAATATTGCCATCGGAAGTCATTTTAACGGTATGATGCGATTGGGTTACCGTGTAGATGCGAAATTGAATAAAAGTTCAAATCTGTTTTTTGAATTGGGCATGACGCATTTTTCGAATGCGAATTGGAGTCAGCCAAATTTGGGTGTTAATATGCCGTATATGTCGCTGGGAACAAGTATTCCATTGGTGCTTAGCGCTTCATTTGCCCAGCAATATGATAAGCATAGAAATGAGTTACTGCAGATTAATCAGTTGCGTTATGAATCTTCCTTACAGGTGGATTTTTTAAAGAGAAAATGGAATGTAATTGGGGGAATTAGTGTTGGAAGACGGCAAGTGGAACTGGATGAAGAAAGGAATTTTGCCATAACGGTTTTCGAGGCGATGATTGAAAGAACAGCCTCTTTACAGGATTTGAAATTAAAGAAAAAACATTTCTCATCCCAGCCGCAATTGGGGTTGATGTTATTTAAGGACAGAACATATCAATATGTGAAACCCAATCCATTGCCGCCATATTCTTTTGCCCAATCAACAGAATTGGCAACATTTATTGGAAATCGTTTTTTGCTAGGAAAATTCGGTGTGATTACGGGTTTTGGTTTGTATCTGTATCGACCTAATGATACAAAAAGAAGGTATTTTGAGGTGTTGGGATTGAGTTACCAGGTTTCACCTAGATTGATTTTGAGTGGGGCGCCTCCTATATCTTTTAAGGTTGATAGGCTATTTTGCCGCCAAGCGTATATTTTAGGTACAATCCAATGTTAAATAAAAACTCGTTTTCGGGTATTTTGAAAATGGGTTCAAACCTAAATTCTAATATTGCATTGCCTTTGGATTGGTTGGAATTCAACTTTTTGTTATAACTGTATCTCGCGAATAGTAAATTATTTAGCGGCATACTCTTATAGGGATTGTTTAGGTTCACTGATCCAAATAATGGGTTGCCCAAAGGTGAGTGAAACTCCGTTCCTTGGAAGTAATTAAATTGAATTCTGTGGTTGTAAGACAATTGCTTGGTGGCGGAGAATAGCCAATAATCGCCATTGCGAAACGGCTGATTTCTTTGGGGCGAAAAATCATTAGAAAATCCTTTCCAAATCTCCAAAAACCATTTCTGCGGTATGAGAGATAACTGAAAACCAGCACCTGTACTTAATTTGTTTTGGATGTTTTTTGGGATGGCCAAATCTTCCCCCCCTTTGTGATACATCATGGCGTAAACGGGTAAGTTGAGTTGCAGGTTTTTTTGATTTACTATCTGCCAATTACCGCGATTACCGAAAGAGATGATTTCTTGTTGTGAAGTGGTGGTAACTGCCAACTGTCGCCAGTTTAACCATGAATTCCAATCCCAATATTTGTGTTTACTACGCCAATTTAATCCGTATTCAACGGGATTGGAAAGGGCATAGTCATAACTGATTACAGGGTCAGGTAAATTGTGTTGAACATGTGCATCAATATTACCCGCTTGAATCATGCTTTTTTTACCGTGATACTCCAATTGAACTATCGGATACGCAGCTAGTTTTTGATAAACTTGTTGCTGAAATGGAAATTGAATGGATAAACCCAATCGGATTGTAAGCGGTTGATTTTCGCGTGCGCTTTCTAATTCTCCAATGGCCCAAATTCGCTGACCAAAGAAGGTCTCGCCCGGGCTGTTTGGCTGAAAGTATTCGTTGTCTTTGGTGTATTGCAACAAACCCAATTGCAAGGGTTTTTTAAATTGCAGTCCTTTGGAAGATTTGAACTCTTGTTCAGGATCAGCGTTGAAAATTTCATTTTTCCATTGCGCGTTAGCAGTATTCAACAGAAAAAGAAACCCGAGGGTGAGAAACTTATAATGGTATGTTAAAGCGATAGGTTTCAATGGATTTTGTACAATTATAATACTTTATCGCCCCGTAATTTTCGAAATTCTCTTCTTGCATCTACTACATAAACGCTGCTGCTGTATTTTTCCAAGATTGTTTGGTAGGCTTGCATCGCTTTTTCTGGCTGATTCAATCTGTTTTGATAGAGATTTGCTAGAAGGAAATAGGCGTTATCTGCAAGGATATCGAAACCGAATGCAACGGTTAATGTTTCAAGAATTTCAGCA
>JAGKXC010000120.1 GCA_021151535.1 Sphingobacteriia bacterium
GCATTGTAATTCGCATTATCATATTTCACTGCTTGGTTGTAACAATAAATTGCACTGTCCATATCTTTACGTAATTCCCAAACATAACCTTTGGTGTACCACAAGTTTGAGTTTGTTGGATCAACCGATAATTGTTTGGTGATATCATCATATAGCTTAATCTCCTGTTTTACAGTGATATAGAAATTAGTTAATACACTAAACAAACCAGCATCATTTGGATTTTTTTCTCTCGCACTTCTAACAATTGCTTCAGCTTTTGCAGTATCGCCAGCGCTCAAGTATGATTTTGACAAACTCTCAATCAACAATGGCTGATAATTTCCAGCAGCTACTAAGTTTTCCATTGTAGCTAATCCACTTGCCTTGTCTTTAGAGTTATAAGCACAAATCACTAACTTCTCAACAAAGAAATTTCGATCAATCTTGTTGTTTCTCAAAGAATTAGAAGCAGCAGTGTCAAGTCTATCGTATAATGGCAATAAAACACTGTAATACTTCAAAATTTCATCATAATCACTCTTGTCGAAATACTGAAATGATTCATTTAATCCAGCAATAAAAGATCTACCCAATTCTTCATTAGCTTGTTCAATCATGGCTGCTTTTTTAACTTCCTTACTATTATAAAAGTCATTAATTGCAGTAATTGAAATCAAACCAGCTTTATCGGCATAAGTTTTAAATTGATCCAATCCCCTATTGTCATAAACTCGGCTGTAAACCATGCTCTTAATCAAGAACATTTTTGGCAAAGTTGCAGATTTTGGATTAACAGCGGCTTTGTCAATTTCTTCTTTTGCGCTGATTAAATCTTCGGCAGACTGACTAAATAAAGAATACTCTGCTGAATTTACAGCTTGAATTTGAGCAAGAACATCTTGAGACGACCACATTAAAGAGGCAGCCACTAAAATTTTACCAAAATTTTTCATGTTATTCGTTGGTTTCATTGGTTGATTCTGAGTTGTTTTCTGGTTCTACCACATCATTTGAATCAGTATTATTGGCAACTACATCTCCATCAATTACAGCGTCTTCATCCACTTCCTCATCCTCTTCTCTTGGTGTTTTTGCAAGTCCTGCGATTGAATCTTTTTCTTTCAAATTGATCAATCTCACACCTTGAGCCGCTCTACCCATTACTCTCAACTTATCAACTGCTGATCTGATTGTCATTCCGCTCTTACAGATAATCATCAAACCATCTTGATCCGTTACCGATAAAATACCTACCAAAACGCCTGTTTTTTCAGTGATTGAAATGGTTTTCACACCTTTACCGCCCCTACCTGTAATTCTGTAGTCGTCAACATCGGTGCGCTTACCATAACCTTTTTCACTTAAAACCAAGATTGTGGTGTCACTTGAATTTGGATTTACACAAACCATGCCAATAACCTCATCCGCGTCAGACTCTAAGGTAACACCTTTCACTCCTGCAGCAGTTCTACCCATTGGGCGAACGGTTTTTTCTGGGAAACGAATGGCTTTACCCATTTTCTTGGCGATTAACACTTCGCTTTCACCATCGGTTAAACAAGCTTGTAACAATTCATCGCCATCCCTTACGGTAATTGCGTTAATACCATTTACACGAGGTCTTGAATACGCTTCCAAGGAAGTCTTTTTAACAATACCCTTTTTGGTAACCATGATGATAGAATTATTGTTCAAATAATCTTCATCTTTCAAATTTTTAACATTCAAATAAGCTTTGACCTTATCATCGGATGGAATGTTAATCAAATTCTGAATAGGTCTACCCTTGGTGTTCTTCTGGCCTTCAGGAATTTCATAAACCTTCAACCAGAAGCATCTACCCTGTTCAGTAAATAACAATAAGTAGTTGTGCGTTGTAGCAACAAATAGATGTTCTACGAAATCTTCATCTCTATGTGCTACTCCACGCAGGCCTTTTCCTCCTCTATTTTGCTCCTTATATTGAGCCAACTGAGTACGTTTGATATAACCTAAATGTGAAATGGTAATTACCACGTCTTCATCAGGAATTAAATCTTCAATGTTGATTTCTTCAGCATTAAATACGATTTCAGTTTTACGTTTATCGCCATACTTCTCTTTTACTTCTAGAATTTCCGTTTTGATGATATCCATTCTCAATTGCTCACTTTCAAGAATTGATTCGTAATACTGAATTTCTTTCAATACTTCCTGATATTCTTCGCGGATTTTCTCGATTTCAAGACCAGTTAATCGCTGCAAACGCATATCCAAAATGGCTTTAGATTGAATTTCGGATAAGCCAAACTGACTCATCAAACCTTCCTTCGCCATTTCGGGGTTCTTAGAGTTTCTAATCAATGCGATAACAGCATCAAGGTTATCTAGGGCGATGATTAAACCTTCTAAAATATGAATACGCTTGCGCGCCTCTTCCAATAAATACTTGGTTCTTCTTAAAACAATTTCATGGCGATGCTCCACATAATGATGAATCAAATCTCTTAAATTCAACATTTCCGGCTTTCCATGCACCAAAGCAATGTTATTTACAGAGAAGCTGCTTTGAAGTGGTGTGTATTTGTACAATTGATTCAAGATGATATTTGGAATTGCATCTCTCTTCAATTCAAATACAATACGCATTCCCTGTCTTCCACTCTCATCTCTCACCGCTGAAATGCCTTCAATCATTTTCTCGTTGATCAAATCAACCGTTTTCAAAATGATTTGCGTTGGAGTTACCTGGTAAGGAACCTCTGTTACAATAATCATTTCTTTGCCTGTTGAAGTTACCTCAACTTCCGCTTTACCGCGCATTACTACCCTTCCTCTACCCGTTTCAAATGCATCTTTAATACCTTCCACGCCATAGATGATACCGCCAGTTGGAAAATCCGGGCCTTTAACGAATTGCATCAACTCGGTTGCCGTGATTTCCTTATTGTCGATATAGGCTATAACTCCATCGCAAACTTCCGATAAATTGTGAGGCGCCATATTGGTTGCCATACCAACAGCAATTCCACTGGCACCATTTACCAAAAGATTCGGAATTTTAGCCGGCATAACCGTTGGCTCCTCCAAACTTTCGTCGAAGTTTGGCCTGAAATCCACAGTGTCCTTGTCGATATCTACCATCATTTCCTCCGCAATTTTCCTCAATCTTGCTTCGGTATAACGCATAGCCGCCGGCGGATCACCGTCGATTGAACCGTAGTTACCCTGTCCATCTACAAATGGATATCGTAAGCTCCAATCTTGAGCCATCCTTACCATCGTGTCGTATACACTGCTATCGCCGTGAGGGTGGTACTTACCCAATACCTCACCAACAATACGTGCAGATTTCTTATATGGTCTAGATGCGCCTAATCCTAGCTCAACCATTCCATAAAGAACCCTTCTGTGTACAGGTTTTAAACCATCGCGTACATCTGGTAATGCGCGAGATACAATTACTGACATCGAATAATCGATGTATGCCGTTTTCATTTCATCCTCGATGTTAATCTGGATGATTCTTCCATGATTTACGTTTTCGTTAAGCTCTTCCATTCACAAAAACTTTATCTTACAAATAAAGCATTTAAGGCCACATAAACATATAAAACAGTGAGGATGTTGCCCACAAATTGTGTACATTTTCCACAAGTATTTTATATCAATTTTTGGATCCAATAAATCCCATAAAAAAAGGCCGTCTTCATCAAAGAAAACGGCCTTTTATTTAAATCGTACTTAAGCGATTGAACCAATCAAATTAAGTCATTTAACACAATTAATAACTATTTAGTTGGATTAGGCGATAAATTAGGTTGCTGGTAAGGTTTGCCGCTTGAAGTAGCTTTCACAGGCAATTTTGTACTTCCTGCTTTCAAGTATTTCACTTTACCAGTTCCGTCTGGGTTAATCATTTGCATTTTACCCATACCCAAAGCCTCTAATTTTGGTTGAATTACAGGCATATCACCCGCCGCCAATACAACCAATTGATCTAACTTCAATTGAGTTTTAGCCAATTCATTAATTTCAGCCAAAGAAATGTTTTGAATGATCTTAGTTCTTTCGTTTGCAATGGTTTCATTCAATCCACGGTTCATCAAATTTAACAAGTAACCTGCTTTCTGACCCAAAGATTCATAATCCAATGCTTCAGAAGCCAACAAAGCTGATTTAGTGAATGCAAACTCATCAGCTGTCATACCAGAGGTTTGGTAACGCTTTAATTCGTCTACAATTTCAATTACAGCGCTATCTGTGGCTCTTTTTAATACGCCAGCAGAAATTGTGTAGTTTCCTGGCAAATTCTTATAATTTGCGCCAAATCTACCGTTAATACCATACGTCCAACCTTTGTCTTCTCTAATATTCAAATTCAAACGTGAGTTAAAGTTACCAGCGATTGCGAAATTCATGATACTGTTCTTAAAGTAAGTTCCAGTTGCGTCATAAGGCAATGATTTGAAACCGATATACAAATCAGTTTGGTCCGCATCAGGGTAACTTACACCAAACAATTGAGGAGTTTGGAATGCTGGTGCAACAACTGGCATCACAGGTTTAATATCTTGTTTTGCCTTCCAATCATTCAAGAAAGCTAGTTTCTGCAAGATTTGTTCAGATTTCAATGGACCAATTACAGCAACTTTGGTTATTGCAGGATTGTAAGTTTCATAATACTTTTTGCAATTTTCCAAGGTAACTTTATCATAATCAGCTTCTGTTTCAGTTCTACCCAAAACATTATCGCCATTCATTAATTTTCTCCAAGCATTATTCGCACCTGCACTCTTGCTCTTCAATGAAGATGCAGCAGATTGCTTGGTACGTTTTTTATGCTTTTTAAATTCTCCTTCATCCCAACGAGGCTGGAACATCATTTCTTTAAATAGGGCGATGCTTGCATCCAACTTATCAATTTCACATGCAATTGTTGCAGTAGTTCCAGTAGTTCCCGCATTAAACGATACTGACGCACCCAATCTTTCGAATTCTTTTTCAAGATCAGCAGGAGTCTTGGTAGCAGTACCAAAATTCAACATGTCGGCGGTCATCTCCGCAGTTCCAAATGGGAAGTTCTTACCGTCTTCCAATAATTGTCCACCTTCAATGTTCATTTGAACCAAAACGCGTGGAGTTTCATCAAAATAGGTAGACCAAATTTCGAT
>JAGKXC010000121.1 GCA_021151535.1 Sphingobacteriia bacterium
ATTTGTAAATAAAACTGCCATTGAAGAATTTACTGCGAATAACGACCAAGTAACAGCGGCTTTCAGTGTTGCTGAGAATGCAGTTGTAATGCGTGTTCCAGTAAATAGTTTTCAGTTTAAATCTGCTTTGATGCAGAAGCACTTTCAAGAAAACTATTTGGAAACCAACAAGTTCCCGTTTTCAACTTATGTAGGTAAAATCAACGATGCAAAAGCTTTGGCTACTGCTTCTGGCAATTTGAGTAAAAATGGTGAATATCCTGTTGAAACAACTGGTACTTTGGAAATGCACGGCGTGAAAAAGCCTATCGTTGTTCCTGGTAAAGTAACTGTTAAAGACGGTGTAGTAACTTTGAGTGCTAACTTCAACGTGAAGTGCAGTGATTATGAAATCAAAATTCCTGCTGCTTCTGCTGCTTCGGTTTCAAATGACATTGCTGTTTCAGTTAGCTGCCCATTAAAGCAAGCTGCTAAGAAATAAGGTTCGTTCCCATCGCCCTAAAAAAATAAGAGTATGAAAAAATTATTGCTGCTTACAGCGATTGGATTGGTATTGTCTGCAGTTATTCCGGGATGCGAGCATACTTCGATTACCGATTCTGGGATTTGCTTTGAACGCGATATCCAACCCATTTTTAATAGCAAATGTGCGATGAGCGGTTGCCATGATGCAGGATCTAGTGCCGAAGGTTATATCTTGGATTCTTATAATCACATTGTTAGACGTGGAATAAAAAAAGGAAGTGCCAATAACTCCAATTTGTATGAAGTAATGGCAAGTGGCGAGATGCCCCCAAGACGTTATACCAAGTTGAGTTCAAGTGAATTGACACTCATTCGTGATTGGATTAATGCGGGAGCGCCCAATGGTACTAATTGTCCAACCGTTTGTGATTCAACTGTTTACACATTCTCGGGTCAGATTCAGCCTTTGATGAATAAATACTGCGTTGGCTGTCATTCTGCTTCCAATGCTTCCGCAGGGGTAGATGTTTCAAGTTATACCGGCGTAAAAAATTCCATCAATAGCGGATTGGTAGCATCATTGGATCATACTGGTTATTATCCGATGCCCAAAGGCGGAAATAAATTAACTGATTGTGAAATAGCACAAGTTAAAAAGTGGATTGCCTCAGGCGCGCCAAATAATTAAATTTGTAGTAATAAAAATTTCTTTTTAAATTCTTATAATTGAATATGAAAATTTTAAAAATTTTATTAGTAACTACAATTCTCATGATTGTTATGTTGCAAATGGAAACTGGATGTTATTATGATTCTAAAGAAAAATTATATTCGTCCACTTTTTGTGATACAACGAATGTTTCTTACACCAGAACAATTGGAAATATACTTAATCTTAAATGTACAATGTGCCATGGTGTTTCTAATCCATCAGCTGGGATAAGTTTGACAAGTTATAATTTAGTTAAGGCTGCGGCACTCAATGGTTCTTTATTGGGAACTACAAATGAAATCGGTGGCTTTAAACTGATGCCACCGGATAATAAATTAGATAATTGTTCACTAAAACAAATTGACAAATGGATTCGATTGGGAATGCCACAATAATTTTATGAAAAGGTCTTTGGTTTTCATGGCGATGTTATCGGGAATTTCTTTCTCCGCACATGCCGAAAACGTTGTAGAATTACCAGCGAGTTTATCGCCCGGAATTCAAACTTCGCATACAATCGTTACAACACCCAAAACGGTAAATAAGCCATTGGGATTGATGGCAAAACAGGCGAATTTTGGGGAAGGATTGTACACTCCGCCAACTTTGCCGGTGGATGCCAAAAGTTTAAGGATGGTGAATCAACAAAGTGCGATCACCTTGCCTGCAAAGCAATGGGAAATGTACATCCAACACAGGTTTGGAGCTTTGAGTAGCGGTGCCTACAACTGGTATGGCATAGATCAAAGTTTTATGCGAATTGGATTGGATTACGGATTAAATAAGAATACAACGCTGGGAATTTCACGTTCGAGTATGGGTAAAATTGCTGATTTATCGGTGAAGTATCAGTTTTTAGGATCGAAGAAAAAGGAAAGTTCTTGGAAAGGCGCGTATTACCTCAATATGACGTCTGATATTCGCAAAAAATCGGATTTTACTGACCAGCAACCGATGTATTATTCAAATCGTTTGCGGTTTGTGAATCAAGTAATTATTACCAAAAGTTTTGGCGATAAATTTGTTTTGGGTTTGGTACCAACTTGGGTGCATGTGAATTTGGTTGATAAAAATGTGAATTCTAATGATATTCCAGTATTGGCATCGTTTGCTCGTGTGAAATTCAATGAAAGGTACTGCTTAACGGCTGAAATGGCATCGCCCGTAAATTTGCCAGTTGTGCCTTTGCTGAATCCGCGTACAGCCAACACCAGCGTAAATGTTCCAGCCAACCCTTATATGGCCATTGGATTGGATATTTTTACGGCAAAACACGTGTTTCATCTTAGTTTTAGCAATGCTCAAAGTATGAATGAATCGTACTTGTATGTGACCGATAATGGGTCGTTTAAGCAAACATTGCGATTTGGTTTTAATATCGTTCGTAGATGGTAATTGTGGGGAATATGAACAATACAAAAATGAAAAATTGGGTTTTAGCAGTCATCTGTGTTTTTGCCGGGAGCAATCAACTTATGGCGCAAGACGATTCTTTAATGATGTCGTTATTGGATAGTCCGGCAGAAGCGCCTGTGGAAAAGGTTCATAGTGCTTTTAAAACAACGAAAGTTATTAATTTACAATCAACTGAATTAACAGACGCGGGTGTGTTTGACTTTAAAATGAGTCACCGATTTGGACCCATTAATTCAGGACGGGATAATGCTTATGGATTGGATATTGCAACGATCCGTTTTGGTGGTGAATTTGGCGTTTTACCGAATTTAATGATAGGGGTAGGGCGATCGAATATCAAATCTGAGAAATTGGTTGATGGCTATATGAAATGGCGCGTGATGCACCAAACTTCCGATAACAAGAAGCCATTGAGTATTTTGTTGTTGGGTGGTGTAGATTTTAGAAATACCCGTTATTCTGTGAATTTTAAAAATCAAGCGGGTTTGGATTCTTCTGGTTATCTTTTTGTACCCAATTCGGTGAGAACTGCCTACGTAGCACAATGTATTATTGGTAAAAAAGTAAACAGCAATTTTAGCTTTGAATTTGTGCCTGGCTGGGTTAAAAAATCTACCGTAACGGCAAGTAAAGCCACTGGTTTTGGTGATTATAAAAATGCGGCTAAGTCTACTTCTCAAGTTTATTTGGGAATGGGTTTTAGACAGAAATTGAGCTCAAGAACCTCGTTGAATGTGGAGTAT
This sequence comes from Sphingobacteriia bacterium, assembly GCA_021151535.1. Classification (GTDB taxonomy): domain Bacteria; phylum Bacteroidota; class Bacteroidia; order NS11-12g; family UBA955; genus JAGKXC01. The sequence goes on from JAGKXC010000121.1 coordinate 3,337, forward strand.
ATTCCCATTTTAACGAATAAAGGTAATTCGGTGAATAGCTTTTCATTGGGGTTGGATTTGGAAACAGGGGGACACGTTTTTCAGTTCCAGTTTACCAATTCATTGGGGTTGAACGAATCCATGTTTATCGCCAGAACTACCGATAAATGGAACCAAGCTGGCGTGAGATTTGGATTCAATTTGCACCGCGTATTTACGGTAATTGATCCTGATTTTTACAGAAAACCTACAATGAATTAATTTTCCCAAATTCCATATTGGTAAGGGTTTCCAGGAAGGATTCCTACCCAAGCGGATTCAAAAGGAATGTCTAATCCCAATCGGGTTTGCATGTTCCACAAGGGGATGTCGCTCAATTTGATACAATGAACGGCATAAGGTAGTTGTAGTTGCTGGAAAATTTGCATTTTTGTAGATCTCCAATCAATTTGATTATCTCCGTTATAAAGTGTTGAAACGATTTCGGAGCCTTCATCAGGAATTTCTTCTCCAAGTAATGTAGGAGTGATAACGATTAGTAAATCATTGGGTTGTGGCTGGAATTCGGCTAAGGTAAATTGGGCGTGAAAGCTTAATTGGTCATTTTCGCTCACAAGTCTTTTCAATGCCAAAAGAGGGAGAGGACAGTTATTTTGGTTAGCGGTTTTCAATCGATTTGGATTGAAATGTTGGCCCAAAATAGAGTAGCCGCCGATGTATTGATGTTGGATTTTAACGGAATCAAAAGCCAATTGAAAAAGAGGTCTAACCCAAGGTGCAGAATTCGCTTGCAAACACAAATTGATGTTTTGATGGGGTTGTAATGATTTTAATCGGGCGATAAACGATGCTTCATTTTCAAAGATTTGGCTATTATTCTGAATGAGGTTAGCACTTTTCTCTGGGTTTAACGCAGTGTAATGTTTGGCGTAAAATTTCAATATGTCTGGATCGATATTAACCCATGTTTTTTGAGGATTTTGGTAAAAAATGGCAGCAAATTCGGCATGGTAGTTTTTTTGTGCTTCGCCCAACCATTGGTGTTTGATTAGGGTGTTTATTGATAGTGAAATAGTCAATGTTGTTAGCCAAATTAACCCCCATTTGGAATCGGCTTTTTGAATTAATTCAGAAATACCTATTGCGCCTACCAACCACAAAAAGGGTAGGGAGAAATAGAGAGCGGAGGGCTGTAGAACAGGGCTTCTCCAGCAGCTGTAAATATGTAGAATAAGATAGTTGATGAAGAAAATAATCAATAACGGCAAGCTTGTTTTGGGCTTAAAATAGATGGAAAGTGCAACGGAAGCAATGAGCACGATACTAAGGTAATTCCCAAGATAACGATGAAAAAATAGCGCCAAAAAATCGGGCGATGGCGCAGAAAGCCAGCCCAGACCGCGGTTTGCTAATTGTTGATATAAAGTAGCAAAATTGGGACTATAAATAATTACGACGGCAATGCCAGCGATGGATATTGTTCTTAGAATTTGTGAATAAGGCCTGTGTTCTATAATGGCCATTATTAAAAAGAAAAAGAAACTAAGTAACGCAAACAAGAAAGCGAAGTGGTGGAAATAGCCAGAAAGGGCAATCCATACAGCCCAGGCTGTGGCAGTTTGCCAAGGGAATTGCTGTGGTTGTTGCAATTTGTGCAACAACTTTAACGCCCATCGCCAGGAAAGAAAAACAAAAGGCAATGCGATAGAATACGGCCGAACCATCGTGCCGATGTAAAGATTCCACCACCAAAGGGTAAGGAAAATTAATAGGGATAGCCCGGCGGCTTTGCTGTGAACTTCTTT
>JAGKXC010000122.1 GCA_021151535.1 Sphingobacteriia bacterium
CTAAATTAGCCCCAACGCTAGCTTCTTTTGTTTAAATGGCTGCGCGAATAAAAAATTAATCATTGTGGGTATTTTTGGGTTTTTACACAGTCTCTGCCCAAAGCGGACATTAAAAGTGACGATATTTTAAATATAAATTCGAGTATGAATGTTACACATGCGCATTTTTCAGATCTTAGAACACTAATACTCACAAATATTTTAGAGATACGTGATGAGGAACGAACTGAAGAGCAAATTGATGAAGAAGCACGGAGGGCACTGCACTGTTTGTGGTGCTGTTGGAGTTCCGATGGAACTTCACTATATAACCCCTCAATCAGCAGCAGGCACTATAGACGAAGAAAATTTTATACTACTCTGTGCTAACTGTAATCGCACTATCGCCAATCGACCTTTTACCGAATATGAATTCAATCAGTATCTAGCGAACATACTTGCTCAGTCTTCTGAATTTGAAAATATTAAATTAGAAGAGCGGCTGTCTCGGGAAAAGCCGTTTCAAGCTGACATAACAGCGCGATCTACGGATGGAAAGACTTGGTTGATTGAATGTAAAAAAACATCATCATTCACCCCGGTTCGCCTACATCAGGCAATTAACCAAATTGAATTGTACAAAGCATTAACGAAATTTGATAAATATGTATTAGCGTTTCCTGGACTATTATCTGTTGATCAAATGAGTCACCTAAATGCTTTAGGTATTGAATGTTGGGATGCAAAAACGTTAGCAACTAAATTCAAAAAAGAAGTTTTAGAAATTCCACACCCGGTGTTTCAAGCGATATTGTCCGATGTCGAGCTTGCATCGAGTAAAGCACAAGAAGAAGTCTTCATTGAAAGACTGGATTCATGCAAGAAAGGAAAGGAATCGTGGTCGGAATATCAAAAGCTTATTGGACAGATTCTTGAACATTTGTTTTGTCCACCATTAGAAGCTCCGATTTCGGAGTCGGCAGATCATGACGGTGTTAATAGGCGTGACTGGATTATTCCTAACTATGCCGATCAAGGTTTTTGGAATTTTATGAGAGAAAAATATCACGCCGACTACATTATAGTCGATGCGAAAAATTACAAATCATTGATTTCAAAGAATCAAGTTTTGCAATTGGCGAACTATCTCAAATCACATGGTGCGGGATTGTTTGCGATGATTGTAACGCGAATTGGTGCTGACAAGGGGGCTATTCTAACCATACGAGAGCAGTGGATGGCCAATAAGAAAATGATCTTGATTATAAATGACGAAGATATAGTTGCTATGCTATTGGCAAAATTGGCGGGGGGTAATCCAGAGAAAACTATTGGGCAAGCCATTGAGCGATTCAGGCTTTCAATGTGACAATCAACCTCCAATTAGCGATGCTACCTATACCCATCATTGGCTGTTTACGACGCTGTGCTCAAGGCGGAAGAGGAGATAATGTAATGCAGCTTCAAAGTGCTCTTGGCCCGAAGGAATGCTGAATAAGTGAAATCAATCATGTTGCTCAATTTGCATAAATACAATCAGTGGCTATTTAGAATCTTCCATCGGGCTCGATAATATTTCTCCTTACGAAATTAAGGTAAAGCAATGAACGTGAAAAATATAGTGGGCAATGGTATTGACGATTTCATCAAGGAGACTTTAGTTCGCTGGAATATACAAGAGCTTACCGATATTCAAAGTCGGGCTGTAGATGCCGGTGTAGCTCTAGGCAAAAGCATGATCGTTAGTGCGCCCACTTCATCAGGAAAAACACTTATAGGTGAACTTGCAGCACTTGCCGGTCTTCGTAATGGTAAACGAATTATTTATTTAGTTTCACACAAGGCGCTTGCTGATCAGAAATATTTGGATTTCTGCCAACGTTTTGGCGAAGATGCTCAAATATCGTTGGCGTCAGTTGGGCTAAGCACTGGTGATAGGGAAGAAGGTGATGTGGATGCGCAATTCATTGTAGCAACTTATGAAAAGGCGTTAGGTTTATTGTTGGCCGGACAACTTCGTCCAAGTGAAGCGGTAGTTATTGCAGATGAGCTCCAGATCATTCGCGAAGAGGGGCGAGGCCCAGAAATTGAAACATTATGCTCGGTATTGCGGCAACGAGGTGTAGCTCAATTTGTCGCTCTTACTGCAACGGTAAAGAATGCAGAGGATCTAGCTGGATGGATGGAATGCGAGCTAATTTCTAGCAATCATCGCGATATCCCACTTCATCAGGAAATTTGGTTCAGCGGTCAAGCTTACAGAACCACGTTTGGTCAAGAACAAGGTGCACTGGTTGATGTAGGTGGCAATGTACCTTCTAACGTGGAAGATGTAGTGTCTCGACTTCTATTGCTTGGACGTGGACCAGTCTTGGTATTTACTGAGTCGCGTCGTGAGGCGTCGCAGCTTGCAGAATCTTTCTCGAAACGTCGCCCCAAACAAAATCGAGGAATAGCGTTGTCTAACCAGTTGGAGCTTTTTTCAGAGCCTACTGAATCATCAAATAGTCTCCGAGAACATGCAGAGCGACATGTAACCTTTCACACGGCTGACCTTTCGCCTCAAGAACGACAGGTTATTGAGAAAGGAATTTGTGATGGTGATATCGATGTTTGTTTTGCAACAACAACACTTGCAGCAGGGGTAAATTTTCCATTTCGATCAATTGTATTCTGGAAATTGACATATCAATGGGGAGATAGGGCCGGTAGTCGAATTGCCAGATGGGATTATAGAAATATGTCTGGACGAGCAGGGCGTCTTGGAATGCACTCAGATGGATTTGCCATTATAGTTCCAAAGAATCAAGTCGAACTCCAGCATGCAAATCAACTTGTTCTCCCGGAGAATGATCAACTTGAATCTCGTTACTTCTCTGTGGGCATGAGGAAAACAGTACTGGCGATTATTGCAGCTGGCCTTGCCTCTAGTCATGAAACTGTTATGGGGTGTTTTAAAAATACACTTTATTGGTATCAAACGTTAGAGAGTAATCCAATCAAGCTTCAAGCTCTGGAGGCTAAAACCCATGAGGCTGTTAAATGGCTACTTAATCATAATATGGTTGTTGCTGAAGGAGCGGAGTTAGGAATCACGCCATTAGGGGCGATAACAGCGTCTACAGGCTTGTTACCATCTACAGCAGTACAATTTTCCGGTCTTCTATTTGATCATCGAGAACGTTTGGAAAGCTCATTTGAAAAATCGATACCAGGTTTGATTCATGCCGTTGTTATGTGTGACGAGTTCAGCGGTGAAAGGCCAACTAGATATTTGACATTTCAGCAAGCAGAATATGAATCTGTTTCATTTCTTCGAGGTCAAGATTTACTAATTACATTAAATGCATCTAATGTTCAGGCTGCTCAATGTGCTCATGCAGTTTTTCTATTTTCTCAAGGCGAGCAGGAAAGAAAAATCGCTTTTAAGACTAAGGTTTCTTCAGGACAAATTCATCGTCTTTCAAATGATGTGGCGTGGGTATTGGATGGGCTGCAGAAGTTGTCCTGTGTACCTGAATTTAATTGTTCTCAAAACGTCACCAATCATTTAGGGATGTTATCTCGCATGGTGAGATGGGGCGCTCCAGCTGAGGCCTTGGATGTACTTCGTGTCGCTCAGAAATATCAAGTTCCAGGGGTTGGTCGGCAAAGGGCTATGGCTTTAGTTTCACAAGGAATTACTACTCTTAAAGATGTACTGCTAAGCGGCATGGAAAAATTAGCATCAATCCTGCGAAATTCAAAACGTGCAGAAGCACTGGTTGAAGCAGTTGAAGCAGTATCTGGGGTGACAGAGGATAGGTTTGCCAATGCTCATTCAAGAGTGGCGCAGAGCGTAGGTATTGATAATTTAATAAATGACTGTAATCAGAGTTTTGATACTGAATATGAACACGCGATTCTTAAATTATTAAAGGAAGAAGCTTCTTGGATAGTCACAGAGGTGGATGACGGAAAACGTCAAAACGTTCCAGATTTCATGCTTCAACTAGGTAGCAAAACGCTTCTTATTGAGTGCAAAACTACGCAGAAAAAGAACCCATTAATAGGAAAAGAAGAAGCATGGGCTATTCTCCAAAAAGCCGCGGACTTTGATTCAACCTATAAACGTATAACATTGGGTAAGCCGCATTTCGATGAAACCTGTAAAAAGAAAGCGGCAGGAGCATATGATATTACGCTAATCGAACATACTGTATTTATTGAGGGGGTTTTGCGTGTTGTGCTGGGATCAATATCTGCGGAGGAGTTTGTTGAGTGGCTAGTACAGCCCGGCTTGAGCGACTTAAGTCGCTTAGGTGGAAAGCCTACTTATCAGGAATAAACTCATTTAGCTTAACTTTGGTAATTTAAACAACCCACAGCCAAAAGAAAATATATGGATCAACTATATATTAAAAATTAGCATTAATTTTGTATTCCTTAATGTCCGCTCTTGGCCGTTTGAAGATCAATAACAATATACTTTGAGTAAATGCGGTTTCGTATTGTGCGAGATTTTGTAAAACGATTTTGGTTGTTTTATAAATGGGGTAAAATTAATTATAGATGCCTGTGGATTGACGAGACGGTAATTCGTTTTTCTACAGGCTCGTTAGCTGCCACGCCGCCATAGCAAAGTGATCAACTTATGGATATTGAATTTTTCTTAAATAAGTACATAGACGAAGACGTAAAAGCTTACGAGGAAGCTTCCGATCTAGAAAGGATCGGGGTCAAATTAGTTGAGTCAATTTCCAGCGGAAGCCCAATTGACAGCGAATTAGCTCTAGAATTTGTCAATAGAGTTGAAGTATGGAAGGCTATGGGTATTTCTGAAAGAATTTTTGGCGTGGGTAAAACGACCAATGAGCAAGCTGTAAAGGCCATAACGAATGCAATTGAGGCCAATTCAAAAAAAGAACAAATAATTTCATTTCATAGTTTGATCGGGTTCGGAATTTCCATAGACAAGATATACAAAACACGAAAGGCAAAGGTAGCCAGTGCAGCAGTGCGATTTCTATTTCCAAAAGACTGGGGAGTCGTTGACTGGAGAAGCGGCGCAATATCTCAATGCATGATTGATAATGATTTTGATATCTATAAGGCAGTGAGATCTGCTAGAG
>JAGKXC010000123.1 GCA_021151535.1 Sphingobacteriia bacterium
TGGTTTCTTTCAGGATTGCTGCGTGCGATAAGTTCTCCCAAGAATCCGGCTAAAAACAATTGAACCCCAATAATCATTGTTACCAGGCCAATGTAGAATATAGGAGAATCAGTTACCAGCCGAGCTGATTCGTGATTGAAAACGTGAATCAATTTGTCTACCAAAATCCACATCGCCATTAAAAATCCAATGAAGAAACTCAAAACACCCATTAATCCAAAGAAATGCATGGGTTTTTTGCCAAATTTCGACATAAAAAACAAGCTGATGAGGTCTAAGAATCCATTCACAAATCGGTTCATTCCAAATTTGGTATGACCGTATTTGCGCGCTTGGTGTACTACCACTTTTTCGCCAATTTTTGGAAATCCTGCCCATTTGGCAATTACTGGAATATAGCGGTGCATTTCGCCATATACTTCAATGTTTTTTACAACATCGTGGTGATAGGCTTTCAAGCCACAATTAAAATCATGCAATTCCAATTCGCTGATTTTTCTGGTGGCCCAATTGAAAAGTTTGGTTGGGATTGTTTTGGTGATTGGGTCGTAACGTTTTTTCTTCCATCCACTTACAACATGGTATCCTTCGTTGATAATCATGTTTCTCAATCCTGGTATTTCGTCTGGCGAATCTTGCAAATCCGCATCCATTGTGATGATAACTTCGCCCTGAGCATGACCAAAACCAACGTTTAATGCTGCGCTTTTCCCGTAATTCTGTCTGAATTTAAAACCTTTAACTGCAGAATCCATTGCCGCCAAATCAGAAATAATTTTCCAAGAATTATCCTTGCTGCCATCATCCATAAACAGGATTTCATAGCTCAATTTTTCGCTTTGGCAAACACGAACAATCCAATTGTATAACTCCGGCAGTGATTCTTCCTCATTATAGAGCGGGATAACCACAGATACGTTTATCATATATGCAAATTAAAGAAATATATTGCTCCGATGAATTATTCTTGCCAATTGTTTCTTTAGGAAAGGATTTTTCGGGGCAATTTTTAATGTTAATATTTATTTGAAAAGCCAATAATATCGCGAACTTGACGCATGGTTTCTTGCGCATTTTTACGGGCTTTTTCAGCGCCAAAAGCTGCAATTTCATCCAGCAATTTTTCATTGCCCAACATCGCATCAATCTTTTCTCTCAATGGTGCAATAAACAATTCCATATCGGTGGCCAATTGCTTTTTGAAATCGCCATATCGAATCCCTCCGGCTTTGTGTTGGTTATCAAAAAACTCAATGGTTTCAGGCGATGATACCAAGGCCATTAAATCAAATAAGTTCTGTACTGCACTGCTGCGGGGGGCGCCTGCTTCGGCCGGACCTGAATCAGTAACTGCGCGCATGATTTTTTTATTCAAAACAGAGGCTTCTTCATTGAGGTAGATAGTATCGGCCTCACCTGCACTTTTGCTCATCTTGCCGCTGTCTGTTAATCCAGGAACTTTTACCAAATTATCGCCCAAGGAAACGGCCTGAGGTTCTGGGAAGAAATCGCAGTTGTATAATCTATTAAAGCGGTTTGCGAATGTTCTAGACATTTCCAAGTGCTGCTCTTGGTCTTTTCCTACAGGCACTTTTACGCCACGATGTAGCAAAATATCGGCAGCCATCAAAACGGGGTAGGTTAATAATCCTGCATTGATGTTATTTGGCTGTGTTCTGGCTTTTTCTTTGAACGATGTAACACGTTCTAGTTCGCCCAAGTACGCATTCATGTTTAAGAATAAGTACAATTCTGCGGTTTGAGGAACATCACTCTGTAAATAAATGGTGCATTTTTCAGGGTCTAAACCCAATGCGATGTATTCTGCCAGTACGCGTTTAACAGAACCTTTTAAATCTCCTGGGGTAGGATGTGTGGTTAAGGAATGATAATCGGCGATGAAAAAATAAGAATCATATTGCTCCTGTAAGGTGAGGAAATTCTTGAATGCACCAAAAAAATTCCCCAAATGGAGCTTCCCTGTAGGACGGATGCCGCTTACTACCACTTCTTTCATATCGCAAAAATACAATGGATTTTGCGCACATCCATATCTGAAGCGTTAACTTTGCCGCGAATTCCTTAATTTATAACGAATTCATTCTGAATTATAACTCATTCATGGCAAGACGATTTCAACTAAAGTTTACCCCACAGCAAGCGCACGACGAAGAAGTGGTTAAGATGTTGTTTCTTAAAGAAGCGGCGGTGTATGACGGCAGGGCAACGGTTGTTATTCGCAAAAAATCCTTGGATGCAAGAAGTAGGCAACCTTATTTCCTCATTACAGCGGATGTTTATTTGGGCGATGAGCCCATAGAGACTATGGAGGGTTTTAAGTTGCAAAATGTATCCCAATCGCCAGAAATACATATTATAGGCGCCGGACCAGCTGGTATGTTTGCCGCCTTGGAGTTAATAGAATTGGGGTTTAAGCCTGTTGTGATTGAACGTGGCAAGGCCGTTCGGGAACGTAGGCGCGATTTGGCTCGTATGAACAAGGAATTGCTTGTGAATCCCGAATCTAACTATTGCTTCGGTGAAGGTGGTGCGGGTACTTATTCTGATGGTAAATTGTACACCCGAAGCAGTAAAAGAGGGCCGGTAGATAAGGTGTTGCAGTGTTTGATAGAACATGGAGCAACTGAGAAAATTGCAATTGATGCGCATCCGCATATTGGTACGAATAAATTACCGCAATTGGTTGAGAACATGCGTAATAGCATCGTTGAATGTGGTGGTGAAGTGAGATTTGAGCAGAAGTTGGTGGGGTTGAATTTTGAGGACGGGAAAACTAAGTTGAAATCAATTGTGCTGCAGCAGGTTCGTGAGGATGGGAGTTTGGGCGATGTGATTACGGAGAATGTGAAAGCAGTGATTTTGGCTACAGGTCATTCAGCTAGGGATATTTTTGAGTTGTTGAATAAAGAAGGAGTGGCGATTGAGGCAAAACCTTTTGCGCTTGGCGTAAGGGTAGAGCATCCGCAATCCATTGTTGATCAAATTCAATATAAGTGTGGATTGCAGGGTAGGGGAGATTATTTGCCGCCAAGCAGTTACAGTTTGGTGGAGCAAGTTCAAGGCCGGGGCGTGTTCTCGTTTTGTATGTGTCCGGGTGGTATTATTGCCCCGGCCGCAACATCGCCCGGAGAAGTAGTGGTGAACGGCTGGAGTCCGAGCAAAAGAAATGGTGAATTTGCCAATAGCGGATATGTGGTTTCTGTGGATGATGCTGATTTTAAGCCGTTCCAAAAACACGGTGAGCTCCGGGCGATGTTTTATCAGGCTGCGGTGGAGCAACGTGCGTTTGATTTTACGGGTAGTTTGGTGGCGCCAGCACAACGCATGGAAGACTTTATACTAGGAAACTTAAGTAGTAGTTTGCCTGCCAATTCCTACATCCCTGGCACCCAATCGGCTGATCTACGTTCAATACTTCCTGAAGCAGTGCATACCCGTATCCGCGAATCCCTGGTGATTTTGGGTAAAAAGATGCCAGCGTTTAGAACCAATGAAGCCATTTTGGTGGGTGTTGAAAGTAGAACAAGTAGTCCGGTAAGGATTCCTCGAGATAAAGAAACATTACAACATAATGGAGTTTTGAATTTATATCCCTGTGGCGAGGGTGTCGGATATGCAGGGGGGATTATGAGCGCTGCATTGGATGGTATGCGTGTTGCCGCTGCAGTTGTTGACTATGAAAATGGTTAAGTATTGAAATCTGAAAATTTCACAAAAGCAGTATAAGTTGCTTTTAAGTATTTATTGATATTTTTTGTTTTCGAGTATACAGAAAATATGTAAAACTTATAAATAGGCCAAAAATCAATAATTAATAAAAATGATAGCGATGTTTTAGTTTGACTATCTTTTGCTTTAGTCTTTGTATTCTGATTGTCAAAAAAAAAATAATTCAATTCATTATTACTTCAGGTTTTCGATATTGCACGAATAATAATCTACTGAAAATAAGTTGATTAAATTATTTAGTAGTAAAATTACGAAATACTATAACAAATACATATGAAACAAAACTACATTCTAACGACATGGAAAAACTTCTGCAAAGCAGGTGTTTTTGCCTTGGCTCTTTTTGGGGCTAGTGTGGCAAATGCACAGTTAAGCGGTAGTTACACCATTAACTCAGGATCAGCCACGGGCGGTACAAACTATGCCAACTGGGCTGATTTTGCAACGGCAATTAATGCCAACGGTGTTTCGGGTGCTGTAACAGTGACGGTTCTTACCGACATTACAACATCTACCCAAACAGTGTTGTCGTTTACAAATGCCTCTTCTACCAAAACTATTACCATTGATGGTAATGGTAAAGTGTTGAACTACGGTGGTTCTTATGAAGCGATTTCTTTCACAGGTGCTGACTATGTTACGATCAAGAACTTGACAATCAAAAACACCAACTCATCCACCTCAGGAGCTGGTATCCGTTTTTCTAGTGGTTCTGATTATAACACAATTGACAATTCTACGATTGAATTTACCACAATGACCTCAGCAGGTAGCGGTGCGGCTTACATTATCTTTAGCCAATCGCAAGGATCTCCATCTTCTGCTACGTCAACATCGCCCGGTAGATACAATACGGTAAGTAATTGTACGATGAAAACATCTGGGGCCAATGCTGCCGGACCTTATTATGGTATTGCCGTTACTGGAAACACGAGTACTTATTCTTCAACCGCTGATAATAATACATTTACCAATAACTCGATTCAAAACTTCTATTACTATGGTATTTATAACTACTATACCAATGGTAACCAGTTTATCGGTAATGATATTTCTAGATCAAACGCAAACAGTAGTTCTGCAATTAGTACTTCATTGTATGGTATCTATTCTTACTATACTTACAGTACTAACCGTTCAACAACGTATAAAAACAATAATTTCCACGATTTGCCATATGCGAGTGCATCAAGCAGTTCAACTACAAACTACATTGCGTATTTCTATGGTTTGTATGCTTACTACAATTATGGTAATACATCTAATACCAATATCCCATTCTTGGTAGAGGGTAACACTTTTAAGAATATCATGGTATATTACTATTCATATACAT
>JAGKXC010000031.1 GCA_021151535.1 Sphingobacteriia bacterium
AATTCCCATAACATACTTAAATCTCGCCTAGTACTTTGCGCATCATCTTGATAGGTTTTTAAGGAAGAATCTGCAGGCAGAGCTTCAATGAGCTCTTGGATGAGTTCTATTTTATCTAAATCATCCATAATGCGCAATTCCTTTTTGGAGAATTTATCAGGATTTTCTTGAATGATTTTATTACAAAGACCGTGAAATGTGTGAATAGGGATTTTGTGGGCATCAGGCCCCATAAATTTGCTCAATCGCTTTTGCATAGCGATGGCCCCTGCTTCAGTGTAAGTTAAACAAAGAATATTTTGGGCTTGAATTTCTTGTGTTCTGAGAATATTTAAAATTCGGGTAGCAAGAATTTGGGTTTTTCCAGTTCCAGGACCTGCAATAACCATCACGGGCCCTTCCGTAGTTTCTACTGCCTTTTTTTGTTCTGCGTTAAGCTTGTTGAATGAAGAAATAAAAATCTCTTCGTAATTTTCATTTTTACTTTGCATGTTGTTCGAATATACAACGATTTCAAAATTGGATTTTAGAGAATTTGCTTCAAAAAAATCCAGAATGCTTAACTTCGCAACTGTCTATGCAAAAAACACGCGAAGAATATAATGCAGTACTGCAGGATTGCAGGGATATTTTCATCCGAAAAAACAATGATTACGGCACTTCTTGGCGAAATTTTCGTCCTTCTAGTTTAACGGATCAATTGTTGATTAAAGCACTAAGAATTCGCAATATTGAACAAACTGGAGAAAATCGTGTTGGCGATGATATTCGCAGTGAATTTAAAGGCATAGTGAATTACGGAATCATAGCATTGGTTCAATTAAAAGTAGAAGCGGGAACGGTATCGCCCGAAAATAATGAAGAAATATTGGCATTATACGATGCTGCCGCAACTGAAACCCGTGATTTGATGCTGATGAAAAATGCCGATTATGGAGAAGCTTGGAGAGAAATGCGTACTTCGAGTTTTACGGATATGATATTGGTAAAAATTGCAAGAATCAAGCAAATTGAAGACAATTTGGGTAAAACAGATATTTCAGAAGGGGTAGATGCGAATTATCAAGACATCATCAACTATGCAATTTTCGCTTTGATCCGACTATAATGTAGATTTTTGGACAGTATCTACCGTGTGAATTAGTATTATTGCGGGGATCAAGTAAAAAATCCTTAATTTGGTCTTTATTAAACTAGTAAATCTGATTAATATGAAAATCCTGTTTGTTGTTGCCCGCGTGCTACTTGGCGTGTTGTTCGTATTCTCAGGACTCGTGAAACTGAATGATCCCTCAGGATTCTCCATCAAATTGGATGAATATTTTGATGTTTTTTCTCAAGCTTGGGGTGCGATTGGTTTTTTTCATTTTTTAAAATCCATTTCTTTGGGAATGTCGATGGGCTTCTGCGCCCTAGAAGTGATTTTGGGATTGGCAATTTTGTTGGGCTGGAATTTTAAAATCACGTTGCCTGTTACCGGCGGATTAATCCTCTTTTTTACTTTTTTAACCTTTTATAGTGCTTATTATCATAAAGTTACAGATTGTGGATGTTTTGGCGATTTTCTTAAACTAAAACCTTGGCATTCCTTTTATAAGGATTTGGCTTTGATGGCTATTTTTCTAGTGCTCTGGAAATTCAAGAACTATAATCGTCCGTTTTTTTCAATTCCTTTTGGCAATAGAACCATGATTTTACTTTCTTCATTAACACTTACTTTTGGAATGTATTGTTATTATTTCTTGCCAGTTTGGGATTTTTTGCCATATAAAGAGGGAAATGATATTCAGAAGATTATGACTCATATACCTGAAGGACAAAGGGCTACAGATTCTTTTGATATTTTGTGGGTAATGCAAAAAGGTAATGATTCAGTAAAAGTGAAAACTGCTCAATATGCAGATTATGCAGCCAAAGGATGGCAATACAAAAACAGAATTAATCAATTGGTTATTGAAGGTTATAAATCACCCATCCATGATTTTTCCATTTACAATCCCATTACTTCTGTAGATATGAAATCAACATTTCTGGAAAGTAAAGGATATCAGTTGGTTGCGGTAATACCGTATGTAGAGAAAGCCAATAATCAAGTTTTAAAAGACATCAATGCGTTGTTTTCAATTGTAAAAAAGGAATATGGTGATATTAAGGTTGAAAAACAATCCGATGTGAGTCAAGCGTTTGCTTTTTATGCATTAACTGCATCTTCCATGCAAAGTTTTCAATCTAAACAAAAAGAATTGGGTTTGTTGTCAATGGATTTCTATTTATCTGATCAGAAAATGCTACTAACCATGGCTAGATATAATCCTACGATATATTTATTTCATGGGGCGATGATAGAAAAGAAATGGAGTGGATTGTGGTTGCCAGATTTGGAAGAGATTTCAGAAATTTTACAAAAGGAACAAAATAAGATACGTTCATGAAACGATTAATGTCGTTTGCTGCCATTTTATTGGGTTTGGTGCTGTTAATATTCGTGTTGTTTCAAGCATTACCTAATGCTAGCGAGAATTTGGTTTCACAAAGAACAGATGCAAAAACCAGGGCGGCAATAGAGCAAGAACTTGGTTTAAATCAGCCATTTTCTAAGCAATTATTGAGTTATTATAATGATTTATCGCCCGTTTCTATTTATCAGGTCGAGAATCCCAAATGCAAGAATTTGAGTGGAGTTTCAATGGCGATTGGTGAATGTAGAAGTGTTTGGTTGAAGTGGCCTTATCTAAGAACGTCGTTTCAAACCAAACAAAAAGTAAGTTCAATGTTGATTAGTGCATTTTGGGGAACGATGATTTTGGCCATTGCTTCTATGCTATTTGCATTGGTTATTGGGATTCCCATTGGCGTTTTGGCCGCAAAAACTAAAGGAACTTGGATTGATAATACATTGGTTTGGTTCAGTGCTTTGGGTATTTCCGTGCCGTCTTTTTTGTCAGCTCTGTTATTCTCTTGGTTGTTTGGATATGTTTGGGCATCTTATACAGGTTTATCGATGACAGGTAGTTTATGGGAGTTAGACCCATTTAGTGAATCGCCAGAAACAGTTGTTTATCATTGGGAGAATTTGATTTTGCCAACATTGGCTTTGGGGATTCGCCCCTTGGCTGTGTTTGTGCAATTAACAAGAAATACCATGGTTGAGATACTTGACCAAGATTTTGTACGCTCAGCAAAAGCGAAAGGATTAAGTGAAAGAGAAGTGATTTGGAAACATGCATTTCCCAATGCGCTAAATCCGCTAATCACCAGTATTGGCGGCTGGTTTAGTAGTTTGTTGGCAGGATCCTTTTTTACCGAATATATTTTTCAATGGCGGGGATTAGGCAAGGTTACCATAGAGGCATTGCAACAAAGTGATTTTCCGGTGGTAATGGGTGGTGTTTTATTCACAGCTTGTGTGTTTTTCATTTTGCATATAGTTACAGAGTTTTTGTATGTTTGGATTGATCCTCGTGTAAAGTATGAATAAAGTTTATTTGGTTGGGATGCCAGCCTCAGGGAAATCAACCACTGCTCGTTGGCTAGCTCAAAAGTTGGGCTGGGAATGGATTGATTTAGATGATCAAATTGAATCGCGTTTGGGAATGTCGGTTGAAATGGCTTTTGAATTACTTGGAGAGGATAAATTTCGCGAAACGGAACATGAAATTCTAAAAGAAACGTCGCAATTAAAACAGGCTGTAATTAGTTGTGGTGGCGGAACTGCGGCATTTTTTAATAATATGGAATGGATGAAAAATCAGGGTTTAACTTTGTATTTAAATACAGATTTAACGGTTTTAGCGCATAGAATAGCCTTTCAATCGGGCAAAAGACCCTTATTTAAGGGGTTAAATGCAGATGGAATTTTGGAAAAGTTGGAAGAAATTCAGCAAAATAGGGGTGTTTTTTATAGTGAGGCTAAAATTATTTGGAACAAACCTGAGCCAACGGAATTTCTGTATAGGGCTGTAAATCAATTAGTTGATAATTAAGTTTCTGGGTAATTCACAAAATTGTGAATTAATGGTGTAAAAGTATGCCAACCCCTTTGCCGTCATTCACTTGACAAACTGAAATGAATAATTACTTTTGGAACATTAAACTTTAAACGCAAATAAAACACTCATGAACAAATCAGATTTGATCGGAAAGATGGCTAGCGATGCTGGCATCTCCAAGGCTCAAGCTACAGCAGCATTAAACAGCTTCATCGGCGCTACTACTGGCGCATTAAAAGGTGGTGACAAAGTTATTTTGGTAGGATTCGGTACTTTCTCAGTTAGTGCTCGTGACGCACGTAAAGGTCGTAACCCACAAACTGGTGCTGTTATCAATATCCCTGCTAAGAAAGTTGTACGTTTCAAAGCTGGTGCTGAATTAAACGGTGCTTTGTAATCAAAAAAAAATTACTAATCGAAAGGCTGTCCAAGTAGGGCGGCCTTTTTTATTTTTGTAAAATTCTATGCAGCATTCACCTAAATCCGCCTTTTTTCAATATCTAGCACAAACATCTCCTTCACCCATGGCATTAGAGATTGACTCTGCCGAGGGGAATTACTTAACGGATAGATCTGGCAAGCGTTACTTGGATTTGATAGCAGGAATTAGTGTTTGCAACATAGGGCATCAGCACCCCGCTGTAATTGCTGCCATTGAGAAACAAATTCACAGGCATTTACATGTTATGGTTTATGGTGAAGTGGTGCAAAATTCACAAAGTGCCTATGGCGAAATGTTGGTACAATATTTACCGCCTTCTTTAAATTCTGTTTATTTCACAAATTCAGGAGCAGAGGCTATTGATGCAGCCATGAAATTGGCAAAACGTGCAACGGGTAAATTTGGTTTTGTTGCTCAAGAAAATTCGTATCATGGTTCTACCCAAGCACCACTATCATTAATGAGTGATCCTTATTATACTGACCCCTATAAACCACTTTTAGGGCCAGTGTATTTTATCAAACAGAATCAAACAGATCAATTAGATACTATTCCATGGAAAAACATAGCAGCAATAATTATTGAATTGGTTCAAGCAGAAAACGGCACTACACCAGCGCAAATAGAATATATTCAAAGGATTCAAGAGTTATGTACATTAAATCATGTATTGTTGGTTTTTGATGAAATACAAACAGGTTTTGGGAGAACAGGAAGTTTATTTGCCTTTGAACAATATAATGTGGTGCCTGATATTTTGATTCTTGGCAAAGCCCTTGGTGGAGGTATGCCAATGGGTGCCATTGTTGCAAGAAAAGAATTGATGCAACAGTTTGCTAGCAATCCCATTTTGGGTCACATAACTACATTTGGTGGACATCCAGTTTCTGCCGCAGCAGGAAAGGCGGCGATGCAAGTTTTAATAGATGCAGATTTGAAGAAATCTGTAGCTTCTAAAGCGAACTTGTTTCGTGAACTGCTTGTACACCCTCGAATAACTTCTATTCAAGGTATGGGGTTGTTAATGTCTGTAGGATTATCAAGTTTTGATGAAGTGCTACAAGTAATTCCCAAATTTATTGAAAAAGGGGTCTTTACAGATTGGTTTTTATTTGCCAATAATCGATTTAGAATTTGCCCCCCATTAACCATAACAGAAAATGAGATTCGAACTTGTTGTCAAATAATTTTGTCTGTTTTGGATGAAATGAGCAAATAATTTTAGGGGAATATTCGCAAATGCTTGTTATATATTGCGAAAGCGAAGTAAATTTGTTTTTCTAACATCCCTTAAGGTGTTAAATCTGTATCCCATAGTGCAAAAAATAGCAAAGCCAATTTTCGGCTTATTCTTAGTATTTATTGGTGTTTTGGGGGTTCAATCTTGTGAGAATATTCATCAAAATCAGGGAGATGAGATTGAAACACATGATGAATATCTAGTTTTTCAGAATCAATTATTTTCAATTTTTGAAATTATTGAAGAAATCGCCGATCAAACAACTCCACAAGGACTTCCTGAGCATTGGAAATCGCCCATGTTGCCTAAAAATATTAAAATCGAAAAGAAAGATTCTTCATATTTGGATGGCAATGGAGTAGAGTTTGAAGTTGATTTTGGGACTTGGAAAAACAATATTCAACTTCCCTTAGATTTAGACGGAAAAGTAAAAGCGGGTAAGTTTAAAGTACGAATTGATAAATTTTATCAAGAAATTGGTTCACATATGTCGGTTGAATTTAATGGAAGCGAACCGTTTATGATTGGTGATTCTTCGGCGCCATTAACTTGGATGGGTGAAATGGAATTTATTAGAATGGATTTTAATCTCTTGAAAGTAACGGCCAATTCATTACAAATGGAAGTTTTGAATTTAAAAAGAACCGCTTCTTGTAATTTGAAAATTGAAAAAACTTCAGGAATGGGAACACCAGGCATTTTTGAAGATAGTTATAAGGTTTCTGGAGATGTTTTAGCCAATGTTGATGAAGATGATTTGTTAAAAGTAACAATTAATTCTCCTCTGGTAAAGCGGGTGGAATGGGGGTGTTCAAGTTCACCTTTAAAAGGGATTTTAATCATTCAAGGCGAAAAAGACGAGAATAAGCAAGGGGTAACTGTTGATTTTGATCCTTTT
This sequence comes from Sphingobacteriia bacterium, assembly GCA_021151535.1. Lineage (GTDB taxonomy): Bacteria > Bacteroidota > Bacteroidia > NS11-12g > UBA955 > JAGKXC01. The sequence continues at coordinate 6,570 of JAGKXC010000031.1, forward strand.
AACAATGAAGCATGTGATGATTGGGTTAGGCTGCAATTTGCAGGCAAAACAAAAGATTTTAAAATTCCCATGAATCCATGAGAAAATTAGGGATTTGTTTCGCTATAATTTTCCAATTTGTTGGATGTAAAACCCAGGATAGAAACCAGAATTTATCGCCCGATGAAAATATGATAGCAGCTAATACGCTGTTATTATCGCCAATGAATGTTGCTATGGCATTTGCCAATCATCAATTGGATGAAGTGCTGGATTATCAAATTTCAATGAACACCTTTGATACAACTTTATTGGATGGAACACCATATGCGGCGGCAATTGATTTTGGTGTAAGTTCTTTGGGAAAGGATGGACATAAAAGGGGGGGCGTTTGGATGATTCAATGGAATGAAAATTTGGTTGGGGAAATTGATACGGTTTGGATGAGTTTGGCTGCCAATTATGCGGATACTGGATACCAAAATGTTCGATTAAGTTGGAATAATGAAGATGTTTATACCAATGGTTTGTTGCAGTTGGTTAGAAACAAGAATCAATTTACAATCCACGTAGATTTAGCGCTTTACACGGCTCAATTTAAGATTTCGAGCAAGTTAGAAGTTGGGGCACTGCTTAAAAACCCACAATTACAGGATCCTTCTGTTTGGGATCAAACTGAATTCGTTTGGAAAGGGGATGTGTCTGAAACTCTAAGGTCGAGTAATGATCAATTTCAGTATGAAATTCGAAGTGAAAATTTATCCAGAAAATCTTCTTTTTTAAAAGGAATTTCAAAAGGAAGATTGATTTGTAATCAATTGCAAAAATCTGAGGAAACCGAGTTTGTTATTGATTTTGATCCATTTGGAGATGAGCCTTCTGATGAAATTGCGCTGTATAAAAAAGGTAGGACAGAGCGATTGATTACACTTTGGTAGTAGATTATTGTAGGTGAGGGAAGTTGCTTGGAGTTAAACCTGATTCTGTTTTTTGAAACCAATAATGATTAATGCCATTGGTAATCCACAGTTTTCCGCTGTGTATGGTTTTGTTATAAACGGCAATTTGCATGAGCGTATTTGAGTTTAAAGTTACTTCTGGAGCTTTACATTCAATTAGTATTTCAGGCTCTCCTTTGCTGTTAAATGCTACAATATCAAAGCGTTTGTTGAGGTTAAGGGTGTTGATTTTTCGTTCAACCGCCAGCAATGTTATCGGGAATTGCAAAAACTGAATAAGGTACTCGATACAATGTTGTCTAACCCATTCTTCCGGAGTTAGGGGGATAAATTTTTTCCGAATCTTGTCGAAAATGAATTTTTTTTGTTCCCGAACTTCAATACGAAAATCAAATTCGGGAAAGTTCAAACGCTGCATCGCGGTAAAATTAATGCAAGATGGCCAAACAAGGTGATGTTGTTGCGAATTATCTACAACTGAGAAAGCAATTTCAAGAAAAGTTGTTCGCCCCTGTGATATTGTTACAGGGCGATGAAGTCTATTTTGTTGACTCACTCATGGATCAATTGGAGGCATCGGTGTTAACTGAGGCTGAAAAGAGTTTTAATCAAACCATAGTTTACGGGAAAGAAGTAAAAGTGAACGACTTAGTGAGCATGGCTAGGAGGTATCCAATGATGAGTGATCATCAGTTGATTGTTGTTAAGGATGCCCAAGACATGAAAGAATTTGACAAGTTGGAATCTTATTTGGAGAATCCTTTAAATTCCACGGTTTTGGTATTGGGTTTTAGGGGGGCAAAGCTTGACGCTAGAACTAAAGTTGCGAAACTTTGTGCTAAACATATTGCATTCACTGCCGATAAATTAAGGGATTATCAAATCAAAGACTGGCTACCTACTTTTATGAAATTAAAGGGTAGAAGTATTGATACACAGGCGGTTCAATTGCTTTTGGATTTTCTTGGTAGTGAATTAGCTGTAATACAAAATGAACTTGAAAAAGTTCTCATCAGTGTTAAAGAAGAATTTATTAAAACGGTACACATTGAGGCTCATGTTGGTTTCAATAGAGAGTATAATGTATTCGAACTTCAAAATGCTTTGGGTGAACGGAATTTTAATAAATCCATTCAGATCGCCCATCAAATTGGTTTGAAAGCAGATAAAGGTGAGATTCTCAGAATGGTTCCGGTTTTACATTCTTATTTTACCAAAATTCTGCAAATAAAATCTCAGAGTTTTCCAAATGAACAGGCGATTGCTTCATTTTTAGGGGTGAATCCCTTTTTTGTGAAGGGTTATTTATTGGCTGCAAGAAATTATACGCCTTCTGATTTGGAGCGCATTTTTAATTTGCTCAAACTTTTTGATTTGAAACTTAAAGGCGTACATCGGGGAAGTGCATCTGATGGCGATATTTTGGTAGAAACTACCGTTGGAATTCTCAGAACGGCTTGATCTGAAAAAAGCCGTCGAAAAGTTCACTTTTTAATCACACTGCCTAAACATTTTAAAGGTTTTTTGCTTTATTTGTAAAAACAAAATACTAATAGAATGAAGAAGCATTACTTACTAGCTCTTTCTGTAGTAGCATTGCAAACTTTGAGCGCTCAAGCGCCAAAGGGATTGAATTTAAATTCAGCTCCACAAACTGCTACCCACGGAAAAGTATTTACTGAGCAATCGCCCGTAAAACATGATGTGATGGGGAATTCTGCACAACGCAGAGAGGCAGACAAAACTAGATTTATTAGAATCGGTTCAACTTATTACGATTTGCAAACCAACTATGCTATGCCAAGAAGAATGATTCAGCATGCTGATGGTGCAATTTCAGCTGTTTGGACAACTTCTGTTTCTGACGCTTTGGGTTACCCTGGTCGTGGAACTGGTTATAATTTCCGTTCTGCTGCTAAAGTTTGGAATCCTTCTGATAGCACTCGTGTTGAAAATCAAAGAACGGGTTGGCCTTCAGTGGGTGTTTTAGCCGATGGTACAGTTTATACTATTGGCCACGACGCTACCAATGGTGGATTTTATATGACTAAAAGTAGTTCTGCTACTTCTCGTCCTTCTTCTGTTACCAATATTTTAACAGAGGCTCCTTATAAGCCTATTTGGGCACGCGCTGCCAATAATGGCGATAATATTCACTTGATTTGTTCTTATACTGATTCAGCTGCTCCTGGTGAAAAGAGAGCCCCTACTAGAAAAGGTATTTTTGCTCCTATGGTTTACAGCCGTTCTACTGATGGTGGTGTAAATTGGGATAAGAAACATATTATGTTGCCAGGTTACGACAGTACCTTGACGAACAATGGTGGTTCTGACCAATATGCAATTGATGTTAAAGGTAACACTGTTGCAATTGTAAATGCAGATATGTTGCAAGGTGTTGTATTGTGGAAGAGCACAGATAATGGTGAAACTTTTACCAGGATTTTTGCAGATTCCTTCCGTTATGCTCCTTACAATGCTAAGCGTTTGATGCCTGATACCCCAATTACCAATGATGGTACAGTTGATGTGATTATTGATAACAATAACAATGTTCACGTTTTCTGGGGAATGGGTAGAGTGTTGGATACCGATACAACAGATGCTTCTTATAGTTTCTTCCCCGGTATTCAAGGTTTGGTACATTGGGATGAAGCAAGCAATAAGCAGCAAATCATCGCATCAGGTGCATCTTTTGATAACGATGGTGATGGAGCAAACTCAATGCAACAAGCTACATTCTCTTCATTGCAAAGTGGGGCAATACCATCAGGAATGTCTACCGTTGCTCGTTTGGGCAATACGTCTTGTATGAGACAGCCAAGTGCTGGTATTTCTGCTGATGGCGAGATCTATTGTATTTTCTCTGTACCTGTTGAAGGTGTTCAAAGTGATTTGGGTGCTGATTACCGTGATTTGGGTGTAGTATATTCTACAGATGGCGGTGCTACTTGGTCTGGTACTCAAAATATTACTCAAGAAAGAATGTTGGAAGATGATTTCGGTTGTGTTGCTAAGAATGTAGATGGATTCCTACACGTAATGTGGCAGCAAGATGAAATCCCTGGAACTAACTTGCAAAACAACCAATCTGGTTTTGGTAACCACCCAGTAAACTTGAACTTGATTATGTATCAAGCTATTCCAGTTGATGAAATTAAAGCTGGAACAATTGGTCATTATTATGGTTTGGGTGTTGAAAAACCTAATACAGGTAAAGTAATGGTTGTAAATCAAAACTATCCTAACCCATTCACTGGTACTACAGATGTATTGATTTATTTAACAACTCCAGGCAATGTTCAAATTGAAGTAAGAAATGCTATGGGAGCTTTGGTTTCAACTCAAGAATATAAGCAGTTGGATAAAGGTAACCACATTTTGAATATCAATGGCGAAGGTTTGTCAACTGGTATTTACACCTACACTTTGATTGCAGGTGGAAGCAGCGTTTCAAAAACCATGATGGTTAAATAAGAATAACTTTAACTAAATGTTAAGAATCCCAGAAGTTTCTGCTTCTGGGATTTTTTTTTAGTATTTTTGAAGCGAGTGAGAATTAATCATTGGTATCATTGGGCCACGGGATTGGTATTCTTTGTATTGGCTATGTTTTTATTATGGCTACAGCCAACTGTACCAATATTGCCTATTTTTTTATCGTTATCCCTTCAAAAATCTTTGGGATGGGTACTTCTCGTTTGGTCGCTATTTAGAGGCTATCACGGGTATTTAATTTGGAAGAGAAGTAAAATTCACAGCGATGACGAATAATGTGTTTAAAATAGCCCTATTTATTTGGATTCCATTCCTTCTTGATTCATGTTTGGATTATCAACATTCTGGTGATGGTAATGATATTCCAACAAAGGGTACTTTGGAAATGAGTTTTGATATCAATGATTCATTTGCCGTTACCCAGTTGATTGATCAATTTGAAATTGATTATCCGAAAGCAGATATCAAACCTAGATTTTTAAATTATCAATCAATGATGGAGGGAATGCAGAACGGTAAAATAACGGCTGCATTTTTACATCGATCGTTTACTTCTGAGGAACAAAAGGTATTGGAGAAAAATAAAATCAAATTAAGGTCTGTGAAATTGTTTTATACATCTTCGGCTTTTATCACCAACAAAGCATCAAATCAAGACTCATTTACAGTAGATGATTTGTTGCTGTGGTGCAGTGGAGAAAGCATCTTGCCTTATCAAAAGTTGGCTATTATTGGGCCTCATGGAGGTAGAATCTATGAAATTTTAGATTCTATGATGAAAGTAAAAAAATTAAAATTTAACAGGTCGCTGGTGTTGAAACAATCGCCACAACAAATCATCGCTGAAGTGAAAAATAATACGGGTGTATTGGGTGTAGTGGGTGTGAACTGGTTGGCTGATAGAGCAGAACAGATTGCCCTAGATAATAAAAAATCCGTTAAAATATTGGCGCTAAAGAAAGATCTAAAACATGGAGCGGCATATCCGTTTCAAAGTCAAATCGCCGATAAATCATATCCTTTTATTGAAACTGTTTGGGGCTACGATTTGCAAGGTTATTCAGGACTTGCTTCTGGCTTTCTATCTTATGTTTGTGCACAATCTGCTCAAATTATGATTAAGAAATCAGGCCTTTATCCAGCTATTCCGCCACAACGTACGATCGAAATTCAATAAAATTCGAAAAAAATCCGATATAATTAAAACAATTACCATTGATTCATAGTTTTTTTGTAGCAAAATGAAAAAGTTAACTCTCTCATTCATCGCCCTAATAAGTTTATTGGGGTCAACCGCAACAGCTCAAACCTTTGCTGACGCACAACGTTTATCAAGAAATGAACAATACGAAGATGCGGATAGCGTCTATAACGTATTGATTACCAAGAACGCTAAGAAAATTGAATTTTATTATTATGCAGGAATGAATCTCATTTTGAAGGGCGATTCTGCTGGTGCCGCACGTATGTTTGATGCTGGTTTAGTAAAAGGACCTGAAAATCCATTTGTAATGATAGGAAAAGGACATATGGCGTTGCGCGCAGGAAATATTTCTGCGGCAGAGCAGTTTTTTGCTAAAGCGGCAGTGGCTAAGAAAAAAATGAAGCCTATTGTTTATAAGGAAATAGGCCGAGCCTATTTGATGGTAGATTATGGTACCAAAGATCAATTGTTATCAAATGCGAAAAAAGCATTGGAATATTTGGCTCAAACACCAGAAACAGATATTGAGGCATTAACCCTTAGAGGTGATGCCTTGGCGGTTGTAAATCCCCAAGATTTGTCTGAAGCGGTTATCAAATACACAATTGCAAAGAATTTAAGTACCACTGATCCTCGTCCTGTTTTGCAAGAGGGTAGAGCTTATTATAAAATTAGCAATTATCAAATGTCGAATGCAAAAGCGGATGATGCTTTAGCGATCGACAAGGAGTTTGCACCTGCGTATCGATTGAAAGCGGAATCATTTGCACGCTTGAAGCAGAGAGATTCTGCGATTTATTATTTTGAGGAATATTTAAAAAGAAATAACAACTTAACGGCAAGAAGATATTATGTTGTTACCTTGTTTCAGACCCGTGATTGGAATAAAACAATTGAACAAGCCAATGTGTTGATCGCCCAAAAAGACATGCCCTATATCAGAGGTATTATGAGTTTTGCTATTGCGGAAAAACCGGATGCGGATACAACTTTGATTAAAGAAGGCGTATATCAATTTACCAATTTTGAGAATAATTATGTGAAGCCAATGGGCAGAAGTTTAACTGCTAGTGAATCATATTATAAAGCCATTCTTTACGCAAGAATGGGCGGAGAAGATAGAATTCAAAGCAGTTTTACCATTATTGCTCCGGTATTGGCTGATACAGCAAAAGCTACCGATAGAATGTATCAAAAAATGCAGGATTTGTATTTGGGATATAAAGAATATGAATTGGCCTATCAGGTAATTAACTTTAAACGAGTTAAACAAAAAGATATGTTGAATAACAAGGATATGTATTTCGCTGCTATTTGTTTAACAAAGATGGAACGTTTTAGTGATGCAATCGGCGTTTATGAGCAAATTATTAAATCTGATACCAATTATGTGGAAGGATATTACAGATTGGCTACGGCTTGGGGTGCTTTTGATAAAAAAGATTCAACGGGTAATGTAACTAAAGCCTTCTTAAAGTGGATTTCTAAATTGGATTCAGCTCAAATGGCCACTCCAAAAACTAAAAATGATGTGGTAAATGCTTATAAAAACATGGCTCAATTTGCTTTATACAAGAAAGACTATGAGAAAGCTATTTATTTCTGGGGTAAAGTATTAGAAATCAAACCTGAAGATACACAGGTAGCTGATGTGAAGAAGAAATATGAAGATTTCTTTGCGAAGTTGAAGAAAAGAAATGCTGCAAGTGCTGGATCTGCAACTCCTGCTTCTGGAAATGGGGCTACTTCAACCGCGCCGGCCACTACAAAATAGAATTAACTTTTTCGATTAAAAATAATGAAATAAGGTCTGGAATTTCCAGACCTTATTTTTTTGTTACATACATTTGTAAAATGTCATTCAGGCGTATAATAACAATCTGCAAGGGAATAGCAAATTTATTGCCCTTGATTTCATTTGTTATTGGTGTGGGGTGTCATAAGTCTGTAAGTGCAAGCGCATTTGTTTCTTCGGCTCAAATGCTACAGCATAAATCTACTGATTCAACTTTCAATCCATTTGTCTATTTTTTACTTCAATCGGGTGAATCGCATACTGCTACAATTGTTGATTTACAAAAGTTGGGCGATTGGGGGCAAATAAAATGCTTAGATACTGATCTACAACTTTATCAATGGAAAGTTCCTGTGAAATGGTTGCCTCATTCCGATTCGATATTGCATTTATCGCCCTTTAACAACGGAAAGTGGAAGATTCAAAAGGGTTCAAATGTGGTAAGGAGAATTAAGCAACCCAATGACCCCGATTATTCTTTGCAACTGCATTTGCCCATGATTCAAATGCCGCAAGCATGGGAAATAGGTACCAATTCAGTTACTCAACGTGGCGACACAGCAATCATCGCCATTATTGATGATGGCGTGGACACTGGACATGTTGATTTGAAAAATAATTTATGGCATAACCCAAAAGAGATTCCATGGAATGGGATTGATGAAGACGGGAATGGTTATGTAGATGATTATTATGGATGGAACGGTGGCGACCAAAATCCCATTATTTTCAATAGCCAATCTACGTTGTATGGCCATGGAACCATGGTGGCATCGGTGATGGCTGCAGCAGGGAATAATGCCAAAGGTCTTTCTGGGCTTTTTTGGAACACTAAATTGATGGTAACACATTGTTATCCAACTGATTTCACACCCGCGGATATTGGGGTAGTAAATGCTATGGTTTATATCTATAAACAGAAGAAATTGTATGTGAAAAGCAATGGTTCAAAAGGGGCAAATGTGGTTGCGGTAAATATGTCTGTGGGTGTTGATCAAGGAACTGTGCAAGAATTTCCAATTTGGTGCTCAATGTATGACTCATTTGCTTCGGTGGGAATCATGTGCGCTGCGTCTACTACTAATGCCAATTACGATGTGGGTATAAAGGGCGATATACCCAGTTTATGCCCGTCTAATGCATTATTAATTGCTTCAAGTACCGATGTAAATAAACAACATGTGGGTTGTGGCTACAGTTTGGAGCATGTTGATATTGCTACTTTAGGAGAGGGGATGTATATGGCAAGGCCTGAAAAAGGAAGTAGCTACCCTTATCAATACGAATCTGGGACTTCATTTTGTTCGCCCCAAATAACTGCAACTTTGGCATGGATATATGCTAGGAGTTGTAATCTATACCAGCAACTAATGAAGGAAAACCCTGATAGTGCAATTTCTTTGATGCGCAGCTGGTTACTAAATGGCGTTGAAAAGAATGGCGATTTGGAGAAATATACCGTATCTGGTGGGTTTCTACAGGTGTATAATTCATGGAACTTGATGCATCAGTGGTGTAACAGAAACGATACATCTTATCATTTTACCCCGGAAAGTAATAAAATTGTGGGATTGATGCCCAATCCAATTATTTCAAATGAAGTAGTTACAGTTAGATTTACTTCTTCTTCAGATAATCCAATTGGTTGGAGTTTAACGGATTTTATGGGAAGAACTATTTTGCCATTGCATTTTACGGGTTCTTATTTTCATGGTAATGATATCGACGAATTGAAATTCAGAATGCCGTCGGACGTTGCTGCCGGAAATTATATTTGGAATTTGCATTTTAACAATAACAAAACAATTCCATACAGAGTAGTGGTATTGAAGTAATTGAGTAGGTTGAAAGTTAGCAGAAGAAATTATTGTTTTGCATATTAATCAACGGGCTTGAAACTCTCAAATCCGTTTAAGCAATTTTTACAGTAGTGCAAAGATCTGCATAGTGTGGGTCCAAACATGGAGCGCATTTCGGTGTTTCGAGAGCCACATAATGGGCAAGCAGTATCGCTCAAAACATCTAATTCTAAATAACCTTCAAAGCGTGGTGGGGGGGCCAAACCATGTTTATGGAGTGCAGCTAACCCTTTTTCTGAAATCATGTTTGTATTCCACTGCGTTTCAAAACTGGTTTTAACGTCTACAGGAGAATAACCAGCAGATTCCAATTGTTCCTTCACCATGGTTTCAAGAATCTTTAATGCAGGACAGCCACTAAAGGTAGGGGTGAGTTGGATTCTAGCGCCGGCAGGGGCGATAAATTCTATTTCAGTAACAATCCCGAGATCCACCACAGAAATGGTGGGGATCTCGGGATCCATTACTTTTTCAAGTTCGGATTGAATATGTTCTTTTGAAAAAATCATATTACCACTCAGCGGTTGGATCAATGCTGAAAACTTCGGTCATCTCATCCAATAATGGTTGTAAACTAGGTGTATGAACACCTTTTCTTCCACCGTAAATTGGTGTTGCAGAATCCAAAGCAGGAACAGAATAGCCGAAAGAGGTGAGCAACGCTGAAATCTTTTCATACCAGCGAGTTCTCAAAGCTTCTTCGCCAATGAAAATATCTGCTTCGATTAATTCTTTTTCGTAATCGCCCTGTTCAAATATACCCAAAGCATGTGGGAAAAATTCATTGATATTATTTTGGATTCTGGTGAAACTTTCTTCTGTTCCTTTTGCCAAAATCTTTAACCATGAATCTGCATGCAATGTGTGGTACTTGATTTCACCTTTGTATTTTCTTGCAATCATAGACAATGGTTCAAATGAACTATCCATCAAGGCTTCAAATCGCAAAGCTTCGGCATGGTCAAAATAAAAATGACGTACCAAACTAAAATCATATTCGCCGATAGGTAATTCAACCAGTTGACAGTTGTGGAACTGATTGCTATTTCGTGTAAAGGCAACGATATCAGGCTCATTTTCGCCAAGTCCATTTAATAATTCAAACAAAGCATGTGACTGGCCAATTTTATCTTGGGCCATACTCGAAAATGCAATATCCTCCTCAAGAATGGGTCCTAAACCAGTCCATTCGCTATTTCTATGGCCAATAATTAATTGGTCATCAGCCATTTTGTATAGAAGTTCTTTAAGTCCTTCTACGTGTCTTTCGGTAAGTTCCATTATGCTTTTGTCCTTTCTTTAAATGCTTGAATACGATCCATTACTTTGTAAGCGTCTGGTTCGCGGTAATCTTTGTATGTTGAAGTTTCAAACATATCTGCATCTTCATAGGGCGTTGTGTAGATATTATCTGTACGCACAATCCAAATATTCACTGAAGTTCCTCTGCGGCAGAACTGTTCTTTTGCAAAAATGAGGGCAAGTTCTTCATTCGGAGCATGCACCGTACCAACATGGGTATGGTGTGTGCCGCGCTTGATTTGTTGAAACACCTCGTACGTTTCAAATTGATCCATAGGGGTTTGAACGCCGTCTGTTCTTTCGTCGTCTAACGCTGCACGGTTTATTCTGGGGTCTAAAGATTTAACAATCATTATTTATTATGAAAGAGGTGTAACATAGGAAGCTTCTTTTCTTAAAATGGCATTTCTTACCCATCTTCCTTTTTCTTCTGCCATTCTTCTTACGGCCAATCTTTCCTTGTTGCAAGGTCCGTTGCCGCTGATAACTTGTTTGAAAACATCCCAATTGGGCTCTGTGTATTCCCATTTACCAGTTTCTTCGTTCTTTTTTAAGTTAGGATCAGGAAGAGTTAAACCTAGGTCCCAGATTTTTGGAACGTACATATCCAAATAGGTCTGACGCATGTCATCGTTAGAAGCCATTTTTACTTTCCAACGCATCAAAATCTCAGTGTGCTGAGAAGCTTTGTCCGAAGGGCCAAAGAAATGCATAATAGGTTCCCACCAACGATTCAAAGCATCTTGTACCATTTCTCTCTGCTTTGGCGTTCCTGTAGCAAGGAAAACTACATTGTCGTGACCATATTTCAAATGGAAAGATTCTTCAGCGCAGATACGCTCTAAAGCCCTAACATAAGGTCCATAACTACCTTTAGAATTAGCCAATTGATTTACAATTGCACCCGCATCAATTAACCAAGCAATCACAGCTGAGTCTGCCCAGGTAACAGCAGGATAATTAAATACGTTGGAGTATTTGCTTTTTCCATTGATCAAATCGTTGATCATATCTTCTCTGCTCTTTCCTAAAGTTTCAGCAGCTGAATATAGCAATTGAGCATGACCGATTTCATCTTGAACCTTCGCCATTAATGCCAATTTTCTTCTAAAACCTGGAGCACGCGTAATCCATGTTCCTTCTGGCAAAGCTCCAATAACTTCTGAGTGAGCGTGCTGCTCAATCATTCTTACCAGCTGTTTTTTGTACTCTTTTGGCATCCAATCTTTTGGCTCAATTTTATCGCCAGCGGCAATACGAGCTTCGAATTCAGCTAATTTTACGGGATCTTCACCAGCAACAAGCGTGTTTACGCCGTCTGAACCCCCTTCGATGTAAGCATTTCCGTACATATGATTTTAATTTTTTTGTAATCCTGATAAAATAAAACTTGTGAGCTTTTCAGCTACCTCTTTTGGTTGCATTTCCCCCTTGGGATTGTACCACTCTATCACCCAATTCAAAGAAGCCAACAAAGTTAGTGTAGCGAATTTTTCGTCAACATCTTTAAAAACGCCTTCGTTAAAACCCAACTGAATAATTGCCCTGAATTCTTTTTCGTAAGCATCTCTTAAAGAAATAAATTCTGTTTTTTTTTCGGGCGATAAATGGCGCCATTCATGAATAAACAAATGACTCGCATCCAAATCTTCGGTGATAATTCTGATATGTTGATTTACCGCCATTCGCAATTTTTCAGCCGCACCAAAGTAAATATCATTCACTTCTTTAATTCCTAAATCTAGCTTTTGAGCCAATTGGAAACAAGTTTGTTCCAAAATATCTTCCTTGCGTTTAATGTGGTTGTACAAACTAGATGCTTCAATATTTACTGCCGAAGCAATGTCACGCATAGAGGTATTCAAATAACCTTTATCGCGCATTAGCCTCAATGCTGAATGTAATATTTGCTCTTTCCTTGTCAAAATAGATTTAAACTATAAATTCAAAACTAACTAACAGTTGTTAGTTTTGCAAGGAAAACCCCAAAAAAATTATTTTACGGGAATAAATTGAGTGATTTAAGATTGGAAATACGAAAATTTAGTACCAATTTGAATCCAATTGTAAGGATAAAAACTTTTGGACTTAATCCATAGAATTCAAATATGCCATTGCCTTTGCTACATCATCAGGAGTATCCACCGCTGGCGATGCAAAATTGGTTTCAATCACAGATATATGATATCCATTCTCTAACCAACGCAATTGTTCTAGCATTTCTGTTGATTCTAATGTTGAAACTGGTAATTGAACAACTTCCTTTAAAATAGGATTTAAAAATGCGTACACGCCCAAATGTTTGAAATAGCGCAACTGGCTGTTCTCATTATTTCTTTGATAGGGGATCGTGCTGCGAGAAAAATACAATGCCTTATTTTGGTTGCTGCATACAACCTTTACCACATTTGGGTTATTGATATCTTCTTCCGCTTGTATCCATTTTTTCAATGTGGCTATTTGCACAATTGGATCGTTAAATGCGGCTACCAAATCGTGAATTTGTTGGGTTTTAATAAATGGCTCATCGCCCTGTAGATTCACCACAATTTCGCAATTCCATCCCAATTTCTCCAAAGCTTCCGCGCATCGATCGGTGCCTGATGGGTGAACAGACGACGTCATTACAACTTCACAATAATCTGCTACATGTTCTGCAATTCGAATATCATCGGTAGCAACCGCTACACCGGCATGAGGTGCAACAAATTTTGCAGCTTCTACTACCCGTTGAATCATGGATTTACCGCCCAAATCTTGCAACGGTTTTCCGGGAAAACGTGTACTTGCGTAACGTGCAGGGATGATAATACCAAATGATTTCATGCAGTGCAATTTACTATAACCATTTGGGTATTTTTATCAAATAGCCGTCAAAATTATCAATTACTTTTTGGGAAGTAATGTTTGGATTTTCTTGAAAACATCAACGTTTTGGTAAACTCCAGTAAATGACTGTGAGCCTGGGCCATAGGCAAAAACGGGTACCGGGATTCCAGTGTGCTGATGCGTGCTCCAACTGAGTTTTGCGCAACCGTTTTTCTTATCCCAACCCGGCAAAGTTAAGCCTCCCGTTTCGTGATCAGCAGTCACCACAATCAAAGTTTCATCGCCAGATGCCTTAGCTTCCGCCAAAACCGCTTTTATTGTGTTATCTAAATCAATAATTTCTGCCATCAAATAGGCACTATCATTTTCATGGCAAGCCCAATCTACTTGACTGCCTTCAATCATCAAGAAATAACCATTGGGTTGTTTTTTTAATTCTCTCATTGCCGCAACCGACGCACGTTCCAAATATCCCGCTCTTCCTTCATGTGCTTTCGGAGGGAAAGTGTCTTTGTTATAACACAATATTGTTCTTTGCATGCTACCACTTTCACTTAAACCATTATCAATGTTGTTTAATTGAGTGGGGTAATTCTTACTATTGATTTCATCAACAATCAAATTGTGTTGTTCAAAAGGAAATGTTTTTAAGTAAGGATAACCGCCGCCAATGGCCACGTCAATTGTATTTAATTCGTACAAATCTTTGGCGATATCGCCCATCATCGATCTTTTGGGTTGGTGCGCATAAAATGCAGCCGGTGTTGCATGTGTTAATTCACAGGTCACCACAATTCCTGTAGCCATGTTTTGATTTTTGGCGATAGTTGCTAAAGAAGGAATGGCTTCACCTTTTTCATTTACCCCAATGGCATAGTTATTTGTTTTTTGACCAGAAGAAAGCGCGGTTCCACCCGCACCACTATCGGTGATGTAGTTGTTGGCACTAAAAGTTTGGCTGAGTCCCATTACCGGAAACGAACTGAAAACAGAAACATTATCGCGTTGAATAATGTCCAAATTATGGGTAGAATCTGCGGCAAATGCTCGGTATTGGTAGTGTGCACTCAACGCGCTCCACTGTGCCAAGCCGGTTCCATCGCCAATTATTAATATGAAATTTTTGGGTTGGGAGGATTGTTTTTTGGGCGATGGTTTTTTTACCAACTGTAATGCGGTTGCAGGTTTGCTCATCCACGCAACAGAAAAAATCACTAAAACACCAATCACTCTTACGGATTGTTTGGTTAAGAATGGGAAGCGCACTATCATATTGCAAAATTACGAATCTATCATAGGAATAAATGAATGTAAAAT
>JAGKXC010000124.1 GCA_021151535.1 Sphingobacteriia bacterium
ATCACATCGCCAAGGGCAATTTTTAATCTGGCGATGGTATTTCGGTTTCGGATAAATCCGTCATCCAAATACCTGCGAATAATGGATTCAGCTCTTTTAAAACCTGTACCAGCCGAGTCGTTTGCAACATATAATTTCGCAAGATTCAGGGCATTTTCGATGGTTTCTTGCGAAGGTCCGAATTGGAGTTCAACTTTGCTTAATAATTGAATCAGTGCTTTTGTGTCGGATGCATTTCCTTTGTTAACGTATTGAATATAAGCGATTTCTGCTTGCTTTATCCAAGCGCGATGCCAGATGCGATTTTCATCATCTTCGTTGGAAACGGTGGTGCAATATTGAAAACATTGAAGGGCAACATCGTAGGCTTTGTTAGAGATACATAGTTCACCGAGTTCAAATACGCGTGCACCTTTTTCCTTGAGTTTTTTATCAAGTGCCTTGGCGAAAATGAACGCTTTTGGCCAGTTTTCTTGTTTGATAAATGTGTAATTCAAGGCCATGGTAAGTTGATTGTTTTCCGGGTTAACTTGAATTTCCTTTAGTAGGATTGATTGAAAAGCAGCGATATCGGCACTATCAGCAAGATGGGCTTCTAAAAGATGTTGGATATTATTGAATCCTACCCTTCCCATGGTAAGCATATCTACATAAATCTGAATGCCTTTTAATCGATCGCCCGATTCTAAGTGTAATACAGCCAATTGATTAACTATTTCTGGTAGTGGGCCGAATTCATTTTGAGCTTGTTCGAGAACTGCGATGCATTGTTTGCGCATTTCATATCTTTCGAATAATTGAAAAGCGTAAATATGTGCATTATAATCGGTTTTGATTTTATCAAGAATCAAAGAAAGAATTCGCTGAGCTTTTTCATTATCTGAGGTTCTAACCGCCAGGTAACAATCGTCGATGATGTAGGGTAGAGGCTGACTGGATTTCTTGATTTTCTTTTTAAGGTATTTTGAAGCCTTATCGAAACTAGCAGTTTGCACCAAGCATTGCAGATAGCGGTAGTGGTAAAGTTCGTTTGATGGTTGGGTTTCGGTGAGCTGTTCGTAGAGCAAGCCCGCCTTTACATAATCTTTTTGATTATATAAGTTGTTGGCTAATAGTTCGTTATTGTCTTGTGCGTGGGCGCAAATTGAGAACAATGAAAACACAAATAACAAGACAAATTGCCGGTAGTTTTTGCATTGGGATTTGAAAAACTGTGCAATCTTCATTTTGTGTCTTGATATATCAAAAATAGCGGAAAATCTTGTTTTACTAATAACATATTTTGTTTTTTAAATTCATAGTAATATTATTGATAAATCAATGAGGAGGTTTTTTTTCATTCTTTTTTATTTGTTGTTTACTAATTTCATTTTTGGGCAACAAAAATTGGCATGGAATATTGGATATTTCTCTGCAGGAAAAAGTTTAAGTTTTAATCAAGCGCATGTCCAGTTGTTGCCTGTTTTAGACTCTGCTGGAAATGTTTTTATGGCTTTCAACTACAACGATTCCTTGCTGTTAGATGGGAAGTTATATTTATCTGACAATAAAGCATGTTGTGTTATTAGAAAGGTAGATAAAAATGGAAAGTTGATTTTCAACCAATTTGCCAGATCAAAGGATAAAAACAGAAATATCAAACTCATTAGCCATTTCGCATTACGTGATGGAGGATTTACAATTACGATAAGGACTGATGATACTTTGTATTTCGATAATTTTCAGTTGGATGTGGAGTACCCTGGAAATAATGAGAGTTATACACTTAGATTTAACCCGGATGGTAGTTTAAAATATAAGATTCGATTTAGAGGTTGCGAGCCAGTAGTTAGGCCCGGTTATTTCAGTGATTTGGTTGTTTTTGTTAATATACATTCTCCTGATTTTACATACGTAAACAACAAATTTTATGATCCAATTTATAACCAAGAATTACTACTCCAAGTTGACTCCAAAGGGGATATCACCAATGTTTATAACAGATTTAGTAATGTAAAAGATTTTATTGAGGATGTAAATGGCAATGTTTATCTGTATTGTGGTATTTACAGCAGTAAGCAGGGCGGTATGAAATTCATTGATACATTGTTGTTTCCAAGCGGTAATAACATTAATACATATGAAGATCACATAATAATGCGATTAAATAAAAATGGTAGTGTGAAATGGGTTTATAGGCAAGATTCTGTACATTTTAATAATTCTGGTATTTATAAATTTGGTACGGATAAATCTGGGAAAATATACTTCTGTAATTCAGTAGCATTAGCTTTTAAAATAGCTGAAAAAACTATCTTTAGTGGCGATAAAGTAAATAGAGCTCTTTTCGGTGTTTTAGATAGCAATGGTCATCTGCTAAGATATTATTATGATACTTCTATGAGTGCGTTGGAGGGTCAAAGTATTTCCATGTTTCCTACGGCTTGGATAGGAGATGATATTGAGATAAAGGTTTGGGCTGGTAGTGATTTTGATATTCCGAAAAAAAATAAAACTTCAGGCTTATGTATGGAGAGTTTTTATTACAACTTTGAAAAAGATACATTTTTAGACGTTTTAAAAATGCGTTATGCAATGAGTCAGAGTAGGAATTATTTTTACCGAAATCAAAGTTGGGAAATTCCTATGAATTATGGAGGTCGAGGGTTGAAAATTTATATTGATGGGGAAACTTATTTTAACAATGGTGGTAATGATTATTTAGGATTTTTTTATGATACATCTGCAACAAATGCTATCTTGAACAATAAAATCGTTAATGATATTCTGTTATATCCAAATCCTACTTTCGATAGGTGTATGATAAAAAGTAATCACTTAAAATCAGAACTGAATCTCCTTTCCAATGTTGGAGTTAACATTCTGAGTTTTCCCAATTCAGGTTATGGTGAACTTCAATTATTACTTCCTAAATTAAGTCCAGGATTGTATTATTTATCTGGTAAAGACGGTGGAAAGTCTTTTGTGCGACCAATTTTGATTGGAAACTAACCTCGTTCTTGAGAGAAGAATTCTTCTGGGTTGATTTGTTGTTCAACCATTCGTTTGTACAAGGAGTTAGGGGTATTCATGAGGGTTTCATGGTTGCCGATTTCTTGGATTTTTCCGTGGTTGATGATTACAATTTGGGTGGCTTGTTTGATGGTTGAAAGCCTGTGTGCAATAACCAAAGAGGTACGGTTTTCCATGAGTTTTTTGAGTGCATTTTGAACATGGATTTCGCTTTCTGTATCCAAGGCACTGGTTGCTTCATCCAGAATCAGAAAATCAGGATTTCTCAAAATCGCCCGAGCGATAGCGATTCTTTGTTTTTGACCTCCGGATAATCGAACACCTCTATCGCCTACCAATGTGTTGAATTTGTCTGGAAATGATTGAATAAAATCCCAAGCGAAGGCCATTTTAGCGGCATTTTCAACTTCATCTTTGCTCGCATTGGGTTTGCCATACAGGATGTTTTCGTAAATGCTACCTCCGAAAAGCAAGACTTCTTGCGGAACCAATGCAAAATGACTTCTATAATTGGTTAGGGAATAGGAATTAATGGGTTTATTTCCGATGAGAATTTCTCCATTTTCGGGTTCGTAAAATCTGTAAAGCAATGAGGCGATGGTTGATTTTCCTGCACCTGAAGGTCCAACCAATGCAATGGTATCACCCGGATTAATTTGAAGATTAATGGATGATAAAATAGGAATTTCTTTTCTAGAGGGATAAGCAAAAGAAACGTTTTGCATGGAAATGGGTTGGGTAAAATTTAGCGTTTCAGTTTGCTGTTGCTCATCTTTTATTTCACCGGGAGTTTCAATAATATCAAGTACTCTTTCAATGCTACCCAAAGTTTTTTGGATTTGCACAAATTGTTCGGCCATACCGCCGATGGAGCTTCCCACAAATGCAGTTAGAATCATGAAATTGAATAATTCACCCATTTGCATTTCACCGCTTTGAACCATGGAGAGTCCTTGATAAATAAGCCAAATGATGGCTCCAAACATAGCAATGATGATGAATGAACTAAATGCTCCTCTCCAGTAACCGCGCTTGATGGCGTTGAGTTTTAACTCTTCCGTATTTTGGGTGTACCTTGAGATTTCAAATTGTTCGTTGGTGAAGGCTTTCACCGATTGTATAGACGAAAGTGATTCTTCAACAATGATGCTATTGCTGGCAGTTAGGTTTTGAACTTCTTTTGATTTGTTGCGTATAAATCGCCCGAAAAACAAAGCGATAATAATGATGCCGGGAAGGGTAGCAAGCATGAGCCAAGCGAGTTTAGGAGAGGAATAGAACAGCACAATTACTCCGCCAATTAACACCAGAATTTGCCTGATGAACATGGCCAAATTGGTAGTGAAAGCGTCTTGAATTTGGGCTACATCGGCTGAAAAGCGCGACATCAATTCACCCACTCGATTTTGGTAATGGAAATTCAAATCTTGTTTGATTACGGATTTGAAAAGGTCGCGGCGAAGGCCAAAAGTCATATCCTCTGTAACCCTAACATAGATGGCAATTCTGCCGAAGGAGAAAATTGCTTGAACAATGAAAAGGTACACAAATCCCATGGCAATTTCTTTGATTTTGTCGGGACTTGCGGCTTGAAGATTGCTGGATTTATTAATGGTAAGGGCGCCGTCCATCATTTCTCCCAATAATTTGGGGAACATAAGAGAAGCTGCTGCGGTGATGGCAAGGAAGCTGGTACCGAGCGCAAACCACCAGCGATTTGCTTTGGTCATGTATTTGAAAAGGCGGAAGGCGTTTTTGAGGTTTTCGAGGGAGAGTTTGCTTTTGGGGATATCGCGATCTTCTAAATGACGTGCCATGGGTGCAAATTTCTGCGTTTTTTGCAACTTATGGGGGTGTAATTGGATAAAAGTGGGTTTTAGGGTTATGAAAATGATAAAGAAGTTTTGGCGCAGCTTGGATTTTGTGAATGTTTTTTTTCCGAGGGCGTGTTTTCGGTGTGAGGATTTGTTGATGGATAGTGAATCTGGGGTATGTTTAAAGTGCTGGGATAAGTT
>JAGKXC010000125.1 GCA_021151535.1 Sphingobacteriia bacterium
ATATTGAGTTGCGAGCAAGGTGAACCGCAACAAGACTGCTCGAACATGCCGTTTGTACGTTGATTGACGGGCCTCTAAAATCAAATATATGAGACAATCTAGTTGGCAGGTAATCACTAAAGTTAGCGCTCATTATGCCGAGCTTGTCTCCATCATCTAGAAAACTCCTTACTCCCCCTGCGTTTGGCAAAATGTTGTTCAACAAGTACATACTCATTCCGCAAGATGCAAATACCCCGATATCAGCTCCGACCCTATTCGAATAACCAGCATCCTCTATTGCATGATAAGCAGTCATTAGGAAGTGTCTTATCTGCGGGTCAATATGCTTCGAAAAATCCGCACTGAGCCCAAAGAATTCGGGGTCGAAAAATTCAAGATCGTCAATTAAATTATCCATTAATTCCAAATAATTTTAACGATATTAAACAAAAGTCGATGTCTTTCATCCAGTGTACGTCGTCAAGTTCATTAGGACAAGTGTTAAACAAAACTAAGTGATTGATTTTGAAGGATCTACGTCTTTCTCTAGCCAAAGGGGTCACCAATAGGAAACCAAGTCAAAAAGTTGGGGGACTTGACCTTCTTCTAAGTCACCCTTTGGTGTTACAAATATAAATAACCCAAAGGAGAAGCCCTAAGGATTTATCCACCAAATACGCTTTTCTTTAAAGCTGAAGCCACTCAATCAAAAAGAGTTGCATAGGTAGATTCGATATTCTTGACTTCTCTGTCTGTCAATAGGGCGAACTCCTTTTCTCTGGCTCGTATTGACAATACTCCCTGGTTTCGTTCTAGGAACCGAACTAATGTTGATACCATCTTATCGGGCATTTCAAATTCCTCTTCCATGTACTTTTTGAACGAATCATAATTGGCCAAGAACTTAATTTCCTGTGGTACTATATTCTTGATAGTATCCTCCACACAATCAAAAAGGAATTCAGCTTGTCGGGTCGCATCAAAGAAACGGTAATAGTCAAATGTTTGGTTGGTTACTTGAACGTTATGATCCTGCGTTTCTTCCCATTCAATAAAATCCAACAATGGTTTAGAATATGATTCCAAAACTTTTTGATAATCATGGATATGATTCAAAATGGATGATGATACAGGGAAAATAATGCCCTGATCCGTAAACGCTTTTTTAGCCAACAGGTGATGAATTAAATAGCGGTGAATTCTTCCATTCCCATCTTCAAATGGATGAATAAATACAAATCCGAATGCAATAATAGCAGCGGCAACAACTGGATGTATATCATCCTTGATAAGCATTTGATTGGTATTTATCAAACCATCTACCAGATCTTCTAAATCTTCATATCTAGCTGAAATATGATCAGGAATTGGCTCACCCGTTGAACGATCATGCTGGCCAACGAAGCCTCCCTTTTCCCTGAAACCCATATCAACAAATCTGCTATTTTCTATAACCAATTGCTGCAAGCGGATCAATTCGTCCTTGGTTAAGTCGTTTAGACCTGCCTGTCCGATTGCGGTACCCCACCTAGCGGCTCTCTTACTTTTAGGACTTTCCCCCTCAATCGTAAAGGACGCTTTCGAATCTTTCAGCAACAAGAAAGCTGAAGCTCTTTGAATAATATCTTTTCGGACACCTGCAATTTGCAACCTGTTTAATTCAATGTAATCTTTTGCTAAGTGCGTTTCGATTTTTTCCGTTTTGCGAACCAACGCACAAAACCTACTAGTGCCAGGCAAGTTGTTCATCACTAAATGTCTAGGTGACTTTATTCCTGCGATTCCAAATTGCAATTTTTCATCTATTACAGGTATATAGCTCTTTTTGGATAGGTCGTTTTTGCCTTTAATTAGACTCCCCGACACCCACTCCAAAAGAAACCATATCCTTCTAGAATATTGTCCCAACGGTTCGATATTCACGAGTTCCAACAACTCTGTATTGTTTAATTTCTCATGCAACTTTGCGAAAAGCAATAAATCAACCCCCTCATATTTGAGCGCGAAAACCAAATGGTTAAATAGTGCTTCAACCAGGGTAAGCCCCATATGGTCTTGAGGCAAATAGGCATAGGGTAAGACAATCCATTCGTCTGTTTTTACTTTATGAGTCCTTTCTGATACCATGGCTTTCAGCAATGGCAGTGGCATCTCCAAT
This sequence comes from Sphingobacteriia bacterium, assembly GCA_021151535.1. Lineage (GTDB taxonomy): Bacteria > Bacteroidota > Bacteroidia > NS11-12g > UBA955 > JAGKXC01. The sequence goes on from JAGKXC010000125.1 coordinate 2,141, forward strand.
TTAAACTTCTCAATAATTGCTGCATACCCAACTAACCAGCCAGTGAATGGTTTCGCTTCTCCCTGAATTATGGGCGCAATGTTTGAAAAATGGGCGCTGTTATTCATATTTTGAAATATATGGGCGCAAGGTAGTGAAAATTTAGGCGCAAAAAAATATTAATGGGCGCAAAACGTTTCGTGATGTTACACAGCTGTTGCTTTTTTATGCGCGATGTTCACTTTAGCAGAGCTAAGATTCATACGCGCATAAAAAAAGCCCCTAAAGGGGCTTTTCGTAAAGGTTGCGGAGAGAGAGGATAATGAACCTACTCTCCAAGAGTATTGTAAATCAGTTATTTCAATCTTATTCTGCACTCAAGGGTCACGAGCAAGGTTCAAGTTTTTGCCGAGGGAGGCTTAAACGAACTGCAACGTGTCGCTTGCTGATGTAAAAACAAGAGAATGATTTTAATTTTCAATGAGTTAATTTACATTTCTGATACCCACTCACTAAATTTATTCAAAGCGTGGCTTTATTTTCAATATTACATCGGAGTCTTCGATGAACGCATTACATGAAGTTAGATACTCCTGCATCTCATCCATATTCTCTGAATATACATTAGCACTGAACTCGTGAGCTCGTTGTAACATTTTGATATACGTATCACATTTACGTTGTTTCGTGAATTTCTTCAATGCGCCCATGTAGTCTTCACGATAAACAGTTGGGATGATGATTTTAGACTGACCTGCTTTTACCAATTCAGCATTCATCATTACCCGTGCAATACGACCGTTTCCATCCAAGAACGGATGCACCTCACTCATCACAAACATTATATAGGCAGCTTTTGCGAAAGGATGATCCAAGGCCGAATAAAATCCAAAGCTCTGTTCCAATGTTCCCCTCACCAAATTAAAATCCACAAAGGCTGTACTTCCAGCAAAATTATTCTTGTCCTTAAAAAGACCTGGATTTTTATCTACCCTAGCACGGAGCAATATCGAATGTCGTAACGATATTATTTTCAAAAACTCCTTTGGCGATGAAGGTGTTATCTCCATTTCCTTTTTATTTGATACAATCTGATATGTACCCAATACATCATGACTATCATCATTTCTTGCTGGAAATGGCTTATTGGTTTGAATGATTTGTTTTGCTTCATCAATTTCAAAAACAGTTCCCTCAATATAATTTGAAAAATAGCTTTCAAAAAAAGCGAAGTTCCGGAATGATGTAGGTGTTGTATTCTTCTCTTCCCTGTAAGGGAATTCTGTTTGCTTTAATCCACGAAACAACGTTTCAAATAATTCTAGCCGTGCTGGATCGTAAGGTTTTCCAAATGCCCTCGCTTTTGCAAGAGGCGAACTTAATATTTTCGATGTTTTTGTCGTTAATAGCGCACTAATTAAACGGTTCAATTTTTCAAACTCCTGCTGCATGTCCAATTGCTCAGAGAGTATTCTTGCCTGATCCCTCAGTTTATTAATTTCTTCTTCGCCGTTTACTCGAATTATTTGCTCTAATCGCTCCTCTATTTCAGGCAAACTCAAACACTTTGATTCACTACCTAATTTCTTAGATGCTTGCAAATTTTCCAAAAAAGCTCTTGCTTTCTGAGAGGCATACAATTCACCGGAAAATTTATTGTCCCCTTCGATCGGTGAATGGCCTGTGAGAAATTGAATGGTAATTCCAGGAAGTTTTACTTTTTTAGTATAGCTCGTAGTTAAAAATATCTGCCCCGTTTTAGTTGGCTGAAATTCAAAAGCAGAACGATGGCTCAGCATTGTTCCTGGGTAGAGCGTTCCTAAAATCTGAAAGAGATTTCTTCGAATAATGCCTTCAATTGGTTCTTCTAAATTTGAAGAATATACCCTTGGCGCAATTTTTCTAATGACCCCAGCCGATAACAATTTTGTTATTTGTTTAGAAATCTTAGAATCCTGCGAGCTACAGATTACCTCTTGCAAGTGAATTGGGCGATTTTTTTCCATTATCCATCTGATTTAGCACAAGATTAGCTAAAATTTTCCACTATAAGCTCGTTTTTGGAAAATATTTTCCATTATGCAGTTGTAAATGGAAAATTGGGCACTCATACGAATGAGCGTTTTTTTTCCATAATAAAACGAATTAGAGTACTTTGAAGGTGTAATTTTTCCACTATAAAGCCTTTTTGGGAAAATATTTTCCACTAAGAAGTGCCATTAAGTAGTAAGTGCCTCAAAATCTTCGCAACCCATGCAGGTGCATATTGCGATTGTTTCTTGATTTGTTTTAGATCCTTTTCCTCTAGTTGACTTTTGATATGCTCTATCATCTCATCCGAGATATTTGCCTTTCCTATTTGTCTTAGTGCATGTAAAATCAATCCGGCCTTAGTGCCAATATTTATTACACTATCCATAAAACAAAGAAACCGTTGCAGGACAACGATTTCAAAGAAAGTGAAACAATGTGAAATTGAATCGGGCGGAGAGAGAGGGATTACTCGCTTCTCTCCTGATCCCATAAAGGTGGAACTGCTAATCATTACGAAAAGCCAGCTGTTACACAGCTGTTGCTTTTTTATGCGCGATGTTCACTAAAGCAGAGCTAAGATTCACACGCGCATAAAAAAAGCCCCTAAAGGGGCTTTTCGTAAAGGTTGCGGAGAGAGAGGGATTCCATTGTTAAAATAATAAAATACTTAAAACATTGATAAACAATGCTTTGAAAGTGTATTAAAATTAACTTTCTTGCCCCACTTTGATTATATTCTTGCCCCATTTTGTATTTTTGTGTCGTGAAAGCAATTATCACTATAAGGAAGGATAAGAAAAATAAGTTTGGACTTTGCCCAATTGTCGTTCAGTTAAATGAAGGCAAAACGGTATTACGAATACCCTTGGGTGAAAGTGTTGAGCCTCATTTTTTTATACCTGAATACCAAATTGTTTCCCAAGATTGCCAAAGGCACAAAGTGCTAAATGAGTTAATCAACAAGGCAAAAAAGAAAATAAAAGAAACCAACTTCCACTTCTATGAATTAACGAGTGATCCAGAAAAGGGGTATTTACTCAAACCAGATGAATATTGCCAAGTGTATAAACAGATTTACAGTTCTGATTCACCTGAAAATGAATTGGATGCTTTAAAAGGAAAATATACAATTACGCTAGAGGAAACGGTTGCATATAAACGCCCTCACTATGTGCGATTTGAAAAAAGAGTCCCTTTTGATAAATATGCAGAGGTAAATAACCTAGTAGAAAAATACTTGGCTGGAATTAGGGATGAGTTTGTTCAGCGCATTATCGACTTACCCGATTACGATGAATCTGATGATGATTTTAAAAGATTTATGGACGCATGGGATTCATATTATCGGTTTTGTAAAATGGAGAAGAAGCAATCTACTTATAGTAGAATACCTAATAACCGAAAAATACTGGTTGACTTTTGTAAAAAGTATAATAAGCCACTAACCTTTGAAGCAATGACAGAAGATTTCGGGAGAGAGTTCAAATATTACCTCGCTAATGAACACGTCAATATTTACAATAAAGAAAAAGGTGTTAGCAATGGAACTGTACACAACATACAGAAAAGCATTTGTGCCTTTTTAAATTGGGCTTTCAAAAAAGGGTTAAACACATCTCTCGAATTTAAAAAATGGGACACCCGAAAACCCAAATCAGATCAACATTATTTAAGGGAAGATGAATTAAATCAGTTAGTCAATCCCAAAGTAAGTATCACACCAGCTGAGGAAAAAGCTAAAGACCTTTTTTTATTTGCTGCATATACTGGAATGCGTCATTCAGATGTAATTAGATTTAATAAAGCATTGATTAATGATGGAATAATTAAATACACTTCTGAAAAAACGGGTAAAAAATGTGTTGTAAAGTTACTTTCTGTTGCCAAGCAGATTTTGGAGAAATATAATTACGAACTACCCATCAAGGTTAGCGACTGTAATGGCAAAATAAAATCAGTGCTCAGAAAAATTGGTGTTAATCAGGAAGTTTCTCGAACCCTGCAAAAAGGGAAAGCGAATATTCATACAATAAAGCCACTATCTGACTTTATCACCTTTCACTCTGCAAGAAGAAGTTTTATTAACCTAATGATTAGCAAAGAGGTTCAAGTAGCCCATTTGAGTACAATGGTAGGTAATGATGTACCAAGTCTGATGGTGTATTATAAAGCTGACACCACCCAAATTGATAGAGTGATGAGTACACTAGATTTATAATATCAAAACAAACTGGATAGATTAAAATTAACTTGTTGGATAAATTAATAATTTAGGACCGGCATAATTAATTGACCGTGAACTTTGCCAAATTACAGACTATTTATAAAAACATTCTAGGCTCTAGCCCGTCCAAAATAAAGTAGACTGATTACCACTAAATTAAATCGTGTGACCGTTTAACTGGTCAAAATCAAATATCCTATTATTACCCCAAAACATACAATAATCGGGTTTTAAGCTAAAAAATAACTTGAGCCCAAAATAAAAATAAACCGTGTTCGGTATTAGCGGAGCTGTATCCAAATGGATGAGATCGATTCGCCCCAGCATATGCGATAAGTATATAAAGTAAGATATACAAGAGATAAACATAATGGGCCAATAGGAATATATGGAACACAATAAAAAATAACATTAAAATGAACATTACAGGAAGTACAATCAACAACACCAGAGCATATTTAAGATTACATGATGTAACTGGAAATACAATAAACAACATAGAAGAATGTGAATTAAACAATGGATTCATGTATTACAGCAAAGAGTTATTCAGCATTAAATTTGGGATTTCAACCCGAACCATTCAGCGCAGGGAGAAAGAAATTATTGGCAGAAAAGACTATTGGCGATATTGCATAAGAATAGCTGGATATAAAAACTATTACAGTATTGGGATGCTTGGTATTCGTAAAAAGAATCTGACAGGCAGAACTAGATCAGAGTATATTCAATTCCTACAATACTTTGATTGGGATATAATTGGCTCTTGTGAATACCGATACAGTAAAGAAATGGATCGTTAAGTACCTTGGGAAATATGAATATTCAAGCACTGGTAATACTCTGGAAGCGAGTATCCATGTGGATTATTTCAGACACGATGGTAATTGGTTAGAATACATCACTAAACAAATTACACAAATGCCTGACGGTTATGATTTATTGACTAATTAAGATAACAGAATATTAATAGGTCAAAAATTTAATTACCCACAGTTTAATTATAAAAGAATTATTTTTAAACATCCAATATTATTAGATTTATCACACACCTAAAATGAAAGGTCTTTTATTCAAAATGCCTTACAAAATTAATGTTAGGCATTCTGAATAAAATAATATTATGCTTTAAAAAGTAAATTACAGCTTTTGATCTGTCAAATTATTGGTCTATTAATGACTTTACTGACTTAGCTGCATCAAGAACTGTTTTATCAAATGAAATAGGTTTCCAATTAAAGGTACTCATTGTATTTCTGATATCAGCTTGAACTGTATTTCCAATAAATGGGAGCATACCTTTTGCTTCGTCATTAAATTTTGCCATAAATTTCAATAAGAACGTTGGAGCCAGTTTTGTACTTACTTTTTCATATCCATTTGATTTCAATATCTGGGCTATTTCTTGAATTGAATGGACTTTTTCAGTTGTAACAATGAATCGATTACCAATTGCTTTTTCATTTTCTAAGGATGCAACATGAATTGCTGCAACATCTCTTACATCTGACATCACTGAATAGGCACTAGGCAACATTGGTACTTTTCCAGTTATTAACTTTTTGAAAAAATCCATCGCTTCATTAGAAAGGTTCCCTGTTAATGTTGGGCCATATATAGGGCCAGGGTTGATAACAACTAGTTCTAATTTGGAATCATCGGTTTGATTTTGTATGAAATCCCAAGCACTTTTTTCAGCAAGTGTTTTGCTCTTAAAGTAGGCTGTTACATTTTTAGCGTCAACATTTGTCCAACTACTCTCATCGATTTTAAAAGTACCTGTCTTTCCACCTTGCATTGCTGCAGTTGAAGAGGTAAGAACAACTCTCTTTACTCCTGCCTTTTTTGCGGCTTTTAAAGCTCTTAATGTACCATCTACAGCAGGTTTTATTAATTCATTTTCATTTTTTGGTTCCTTTACCACAAAGGGTGATGCAACATGTAAAACATAATCGCAGCCTTCCATTGCTTTATCCCATCCTGTATCTTTCATTAGATCCAGTTCACAAAATTCTATATTTCCTTTAGGGTCAACCTCTTTTGTAATACCTTGCAGTACTCCACTAGTGTTTAATAGGCTTCTAACTGATCCTCGGACGGAGTAGCCTTTTTTCAGTAATTCGGCAGCACAATGTTGTCCTACAAATCCTGATATTCCTGTTACTAAAACTTTTTTCATTTTGTTTAAAATTTCATTTTTAAAAATTGTGACACCAAAATCAACAATCAAAGTATTTGGCTTGTGTTGTTTAATGCTACAATCCAGGTAAAATAACAACTCTACCTTCTTCAGATTGCAATTCGTTAATTCGGATGTGTTTGTATGGTTGATACTCTTCAGAGTTATACCAACCTTCTGCTGCCTCCATACTTGGGAACATTAGAACTGCTGCCCAGTTTCCACTCCAGTCTCCTTCTTTAATATTTGGAACTGGTGTTCCAGCAATCATTTGCCCACCATGATTAAGTAAAATTGGAATTGCAAATTGCGCATAACGTTGATTTAATTCCTCCAAACTTTCAACTTTCATTTGAACCATAATGTATGCAGGCTTCGCTGCATTAGCGTTTTCAGTGTTTTTTTCTTGATTTTTCATTTTTCAATTTTTTATATTACTTTTGTTTCGCAAGCAAAAATACATAATTACTTTCAATTTGCAAGCAATATTTTAAAAATAATTGCAGCTTGCGAGTAAAATAACAAAGATCTATTACGATGAATCATAAATTCAGATGTGCATGCCCAATAACCTCTGCCCTTGATATATTAGGAGATAAATGGATATTAG
>JAGKXC010000126.1 GCA_021151535.1 Sphingobacteriia bacterium
TTGGGTTCTCGTGGTGCACTTTTGAAAGAAGATTATTGTGATCATCCTGGAAGCAGAGGACTACAATTGATGACAGAGCAAGAATTCTTCAATATGTGCTACACCCTCACCCGCAGAAATGCACAAGTATGTGTACATGCCATCGGCGATAGCGCCAACGCCATTGCCATTAGAACTTTCAAAAAGGTTTTACCTTATAGAAATGACTTGCGTTGGCGAATTGAACATGCTCAGGTAGTTGACAGAAGAGATTTGGATTTGTTACAAGGAAAAAATGTGATTCCGAGCATTCAACCCACCCATGCAATGTCGGATTCGCGTTGGGCAGAAGACCGCTTATGTGGTACCAATCACTCTCGCTTAGCAGGCGCTTATGCCTATAAATCATTGCTAATTTCGTCAGGAAAAATTGCCTTGGGAACAGATTTCCCTGTTGAAGCAATGAACCCATTGGCTACTTTTACCGCCGCCACTTTAAGATTGGATATCGCCGGAAAAATGAAACAACCATTCTTGGCTTCTCAGGCATTGTCTGCTGAAGAAACTTTGTGGGGAATGACACGATGGGCAGCTTTTGCCAACTTCGCCGAAGGAACAACCGGTAGTTTGGAAGTTGATAAAGCTGCAGATTTTATTGTCCTCAATCAAGACATCATTGAAATTGCACGCGTTGAGCAACGCAGCGGAAATCCATCGGTGAAGCAATTGAAGAAAACCCAAATTTTAGGCACTTACATCAACGGAAACAAAGTTTATTAACGGGTTTTCTTTGCCAGCCACCAAGGATTCATTTCCAAATAGGCCTTGTGCAAAATATTAAAATTAACGCCTACTGTTAAAGCATTAACGCGTAAATTACCAGCATAAAAACTTTGGCTAAGGGTATATTTTGTTCCCAATTGGGTGGAAACGAATGGCGCTAACGACATGTACGGTCCTACCTTAAAATCGCCGAAATCCAATTGCGCGAAAAACGATAATGAAAATGGATTTATTCTAGCTGCTTGATTGGTGCGGGTTTGGAGATTTTCAATGTTTACATTCTGTGTAAGCAGTGCATTGATCATCGGGCCAAAACTCAAACCTGAGTACCCTTTCTCTGAAAAATAATACTTACCGGTTAAACCAATCAATGCATTGGCAAAGTTGGCCACAAAATTCACAGAATCGAAGTTTTTTTCATGCTTTTCACTGCGGTATCCGGCCGTAGTTTGCCATCCCCAATGGTTGTTTTTGCGGAAGTAGCCAAATCGAAATTCATTCACAATGGCAGAATTCAATACTGATTCCTTTTTGTGATTGATTTGGTTAAAATTGGATTGATCCAACTGCATGTGCGGATATCCAAAGCCAATAATTCTTAAAACGCCAGCATTTTTCAACTGTGATGGCAAAGAATCTAATGGTTTATCCATAGATGATTCCAACTCCAAATCCTCAGCGGATGCCAATGATTGGCCTGCAAAAACCAACAAGAAAATGGCCAATGAAAATTGCTGCTTCAATCGCCCGGAAAAAAAAATCTTTCTCCAAACACAGAATTGGAATCCATTGAGCCTTGCACTTTCCATGTCGCAAAATTACCTAATTACCCAATGATATGGATAACCTCGATAAGCATTTCTTACCACAGCATCAAAAAAATCGTTGAAAAACAAGCATTTTGAAACAGCAAAACTGATAAAAATCAGAAAAAAAATAATCCGCCACCCCCATTTTCAAAGTATCTTTGAATAGTATTGATGGCTTGAAAATGAAAAAGCAGTTTCGCAGTGGCGCCCATTTCCCAACTACCCCCTTGGTAATGGCCCTTATCCTAGGTAGCAGTCTAATCTCTTCTTGTAATAAAAAATCGGAAGCGTGGATTCATCCCAAACAAGATTCATTGGTGGTTTCAGTTTACGCAAACGCTACACTAGAAGCCGTGGATCAATACCAATTGTTCCCCGCCATTTCAGGCAGAGTAGTTGAAGTCTTTGCAAAAGAGGGCGATGTGTTGCAGATGGGAAGTCCGATTTTACGCATCGATAATCAAGTTGCAGCCAATTTGGCCAGTACCGCCATTGAGGGAGCCAAAGTGGCCAAAGAAAATGAAAACCAACTCAAAGAATTGGAATGGCAACTCAATGTGGTAAAAGACCAATTCAAATTGGATAGTTTAAACTATTATCGCCAGAAGCGATTGTGGGAACAACAAATTGGAACGCTTAACCAATTAGAGCAACGTAAGTTGGCCTGGGAAGCTTCTTCCAATTCAGTAAAAACCCTGAAAAACAAAATCCAAATTGCCAAGAAACAACTGAAATTCAATAGCTTACAAGCCAGCAATAGTTCTACCAACAGCAACAAACAACTGAGCGATCTTACTGTTTCTAGCGCCATTCATGGAACATTGTTCTCGTTGAATGCCCACGTTGGAGATTGGATTTCCCAACAAAAACCACTAGGTGTAATTGGCAACTCTAGCAGTTATTTGATCAAAATGAATGTGGATGAAGTGGATATCGCCAAAATACAACCCGGTCAAACAGCCATTGTGAGTTTGGATGCCTATGCCAACAAATCCTTTAAGGCCAAAGTAACCCGCGTTATCCCTATTATGGATGCCAAATCACAAAGCTTTACGGTGGAAGCGGCATTTGAAGAAGTTCCTGAGAAACTATTCCCCGGCCTTACCGCAGAAGTAAATATTATTACCCAAGTTAAACCCCAAGCATTGTTGATCCCAATTGCATATTTATCCAAAGATAATCAAGTAATTACCCACGATGGCAATGTTACCGTTACTCCAGGTTTGCGCAACCTAGAATGGGTTGAAATACTAAAAGGTTTGGATGCAAAAACAGAAATCCAAGCACCTGTTGCCAAGAAAAAATAACCGTTAGCGCTCCCCTTTCCTATGTCGAAGAATGTAAAATTCACCATCGCCAAAACCCATTTGGTATCGCGGAAAAAACAAACCGCTATCGCCGCCTTGGGCGTAACTTTTGGCATTGGTACTTTCATCGTATTGATGAGCTTTATGACGGGCCTCAACGGATTATTGGATGGATTGATCCTGAACAGAACTCCCCATATCCGCATTTACAACGAAGTTAAGCCCAGCGAAATTCAACCCATTGATAAACACAGACAATTTCGCTCTACCATCAACATGGTGGAATCGGTGAAACCCAAACAAGAATTGGCCGGCATTTATAACGCCCAACCCCTGATGCAAGTAATCCGCAAAGACCAACGCGTTATGGGCGTTACTCCCCAAGTTTCTGCCCGGATATTTTACCAATCCGGCAACATCCTCCTCAACGGCAACGCCATAGGAATCAATGTGTTGGAAGAAGATCGATTGTTCAACTTCCGACAGTACATTGTGAATGGGAAACCGCAAGATTTGGCCAATAACGACAATGGCATAATCCTCGGTGCCGGTGTAGCCAGTAAATTTGGATTAAAAGTGGGCGATAAAGTACAGCTGCAAAGTGCTACTGGTGCGAGCTATCGTCTAAAAATTGTTGGCTTATTCCAGAGCGGATTGGCCGATATCGACAAAGTTCAGAGTTATGTAAATTTAAAAACGGCACAGCGCATCGCCGGAGAAACTGGAAACTATTTTACCGATATCAGTGTGAAATTACATGATTTGGAAAAAGCAGGCGATATGAGCTTGGAATTTCAAAACAATTTTGGCGTGAATGCCATAGATATCAAAACAGCCAACGCCCAATTTGAAACGGGTACTTCCATTCGTACGCTGATTACGTATGCCGTAAGCTTTACCCTGCTCATTGTGGCTGGATTTGGCATTTACAACATCTTGAATATGGTGATTTATGAAAAGATGAACGACATTGCCATTCTCAAAGCTACCGGTTTTAGCGGCAAGGATGTTGAGAGAATATTCATTTACCAAGCATTAATGATTGGGGCGATGGGCGGTATACTTGGCTTAATCATTGGCTTTGTTCTGAGCGTTGCCATTAGCAATGCACCCTTTGAAACCGAAGCATTGCCCACAGTAAAAACCTTCCCTGTTAATTTTAACGCCATGTTTTACGTGGTAGGTGCAGGATTTGCCTTGGTAACCACCTTTTTTGCCGGCTATTTGCCCGCAAGAAAGGCCAGTAAAATTGATCCAGTAGACATTATCAGAGGACAGTAACATGAGCCATTCCATCACTTCCTCCCCAAAATTGGTTTTAGAGGCCAAGAATATCAATAAATATTTTACTGATCCTGTAAAAGTTCAGGTATTAAAAAATATCGCATTCAGCATACAACAAGGCGAATTTGTTTCCATCATGGGAAAATCCGGTTGCGGAAAAAGCACATTGCTGTACATCCTCAGCACCATGGACACCAATTACGATGGAGAACTTAGACTACTAGATAGAACCATTAGCGGATTAAGCGGCAAGGAACTAGCCGTTGTGAGAAATGAGCACATTGGTTTTGTATTCCAATTCCATTATTTGCTGCCGGAATTCACCGTATTACAGAATGTGATGTTACCCGGTTTAAAGCTAGGTAAATACAGCGAAGAAGAAGTTGAACATCACGCCTACGAAAAACTCAAATTATTGGGCGTTGAAGACCAAGCGTTGAAACGTGCTACACAAATTTCCGGGGGTCAAAAACAACGCGTAGCCATTGCGCGTGCGTTGATTAATGAGCCTTCTATTATTATGGGCGATGAACCTACGGGCAACTTAGACAGTAGAAATGCGGGTATTGTATTCGACATATTCAAGGAGCTGAGTTCAACCCTAAATACCAGTTTGTTAATTGTAACACACGATGGCGATTTCGCCGCCAAAACCGATCGAATAATCGAAATGGCAGACGGCGAAATTATCAAACATTAATTATTTCAGTACCAAAACCTTGTGGGTAGTGTTGGTGATAGGGGTTTGGATTTGAAGGTAGTAAATACCATTGGGTAGCCAGGATATATCTACGGTGTTTTGATTGTTATCAAGGGTGAATGAACGCCCCACACCTTTTTTACCCGTGAATGCGGTGTTTTTATACCAATGGTAGGTAGACGTAGTTATTGGGTCTAACACCATGAGGCTATCTCCATTTCTTTGGATAGTGGGAATATCTCCGTTGGGAACTTGAATCACTTCTAAGGTATCCCAATAATCACAGAATACATCATTGTGCATGAGCAAGCGGTAAGTGCCAGCCGCATCAATTTTAATGCTATCTGCATTGAGGATTTCAGCATTGGGTGTGTACCAAGTGCAATAGTGAATATCCTTGGGTAGTTTTAACCATAAATTGGCTAAGGTATCACAGAAATAGATATCGGGACCCAAAACATGCTTTTTAATAGGGAATATCTCCATGTTTTTTTCTACGCTATCAATTCGTTTGCCGGCGGTGGCAATGAGCTTTACTTTCCATATTCCGGTATCTGGGAAAGTGAAGGAAACAGATTTTCCATAGGCCGTATGAGCAGAATCTCCTTTGCGGAATATCCATTGTTGGGATTCTGCGCCAAAGGTATCTAAGGAGGTGAATTGGAATTGGTTGGTTTCACAGTTTTGCTTGTATTTGTAATCAATGGCGGGGGTAAAGAAATAGCTTTGATTGGTGTTGAAGTTGCCAAA
>JAGKXC010000032.1 GCA_021151535.1 Sphingobacteriia bacterium
CCTAAAAGTATCGATCATGGCCCTAGCTGCGATGAACTGATGTTTGCGGTATAAATAATCGGCAAAATAGTAATAAGAAGGGCGATAGAGAGGTGCCACTGCAAGGCAGTTCACATATGATTTTCGGGCCGAAGCCGTATCACCCAATGTTTCATGAAGCATAGATTGCAGGCTATAGGCATCGGGCGTTGGATAGGTAGAAATGGATTTATTTACCGTTCTAAGTGCTGATTCCATTTCACCTAAATTGTATTGACTCAACGCTTGTTTAAAGATTTCATTGGCTTTTTTCTGTTTTGCAGGATTGGGTGATGGCGCAGGCCCGGCCGCACACATTTGTGCCAAACCCATAACTACAGCAATCATCGTCAACTTTAAGTTATTCAAGCACTTATCGCCCATTATTCCCCAAAAAATTTTCTTTAAAAAATCCATTTCACTTAGTTAGATATAAGATAACAAAAATTTACTTCCAATCAAAAGTTTTGATCATCCTTTCGATATCCGATTCGATAAATTCAAAAACAGGAGCAATGCTATCCGGTGAGGTCTTTTGATTAAAGTACAATGCTCCCCGAATGAAATTTCGTGCGCTATCTGTGAGAAAGAAATTCAAATTGGTAGCCGTGTTTCCTTTGATTCTGTAAATCAATCCCCAATGTACAGAACCTACTGCCGAAGCCGGAACCTCTTCAATATCTTCGGCTCTTTGCAAATGTTTATAGGCCAATTTGCGTGTATCTTCTACCAATGAATCGTACAAAATCCAATCTTTAAAACCATAATGCGTTAAGTGCAAAGTAGCATTGAATGGCGAATATTGAATATTTACCCAACCAGGTTTGGCTTTGCCATTCTGACTATCCAAAACTAATTTTGCATACGATGGCAACTCAAAACTGCCATGTAAGTCTTTACTCTCCGTAAGTTTGTATGTTTTTGAAGGAAAATCAACTTTGGGATAAACCCTTGGTTTGGGCACATAAGCCACTTCCCCACCGCAAGCCATCAATGTAAACAAAGAAACAAGCACCAAGGCCAACCCATAATGGTTTCTCTCGATCAAATCCTTAAACAATTTCACCATTTCTTGAAACAACTTAACGTGTTAACCACACTTTTATTTTCTTCACCTTTCTCGTATCTGCCGACTCTACCCTGAATCGCACACCTGCCAATTCAATTTCATCGCCCCTTTTGGGAATTCTTCCTAAACGCTCTGAAACCGCACCGCCCAAACTATCACTTTCTAACTCATATTCATCAAATACTCCGATTTGCAAACTGGCAAAACGTACAAAATCAATCAACAAAACTTTCCCTTCACACATAATTGATTGATCCGCCAACCGCACCATCCCTTCATTTTCCTCATCAAATTCATCATTCATGTCGCCAAAAACTTCTTCTAAAATATCCTCCATTGTGATAATTCCGCTGGTTCCACCAAATTCATCAACCACAATAGCCAAATGATTATGCTTCAATCTCATTTCTGCCAATGTATCATCCATTGGCTTATTTTCAGGGATAAAATAAGGCTGTAACATCAACGATTTCCACTGAAAATCATCGCCCTTTTCCAAATGTGGCATCAATGATTTAATATTGATTACACCAACCATTTTGTCCAAATTCTCCTCGTAAACGGGCATCCTTGAAAATCCATGCTCTCTGATTTTTGCAACTACGGTATCAAATCCCATGCTCGCTTCCACTGCCACCACATCCATTCTTGGTTTCATGATTTGTTTCACTTGGATATTGCCCATGTTCACAATACCCTTTAAAATCTCTTTTTCCTGTTTTGCATCTTCTTGATCAGTAGCCATATCAATGGCCATCGCCAATTCTTCTGATGTCAATTCATTGGCCTTAGGTTTGGCACCTTTTTCCAACAACCATCCCAGTTTCACCAACAAATGTGTAAAAGGCCACAAAACAGCTACAAAAACGCGCATCGGATAAACCAAAAACTTGGCAGCGCGCTTATAGTTTTGTGTTGCAAATACTTTGGGAACTACCTCACCAAACACCAAAATAATCAAAGTAACCAATACCGCCTCAATCAAAAATTTGATCCATGGATAGGCATGTAAGTTGAAAATAATTTCGGTTAAATTTAAAGTTAGCAACACAAATGCAACATTCACTAAGCTATTAATCATCAATATAGTAGCAAGCAAATGCTTTGGTCTATCCAATAATTTTACGATACTCTTGGAAGCGGTAGATGTTTCCTCCCTCAGCGCTTCTAAATCACTTTCACGATGAGAAAAAAATGCATTTTCAGATCCTGATGAAATAGCAGACACTATTAAACAGCACAACATCAGGGATCCCAGCAGCGTGATTTGAACCCAATCGCCAGGCTCGATTTGATTCACAATATTCAATGTATGTTCGGAAGCCAACTCAATTGCACTTCCCGTAGGTAATGGGTCTGCCATGGTTAAATGATATTCAAATTAACCATTAAAATGGCAAATCTCCACCATCATCCATGCTCAAATCCTCTGTTCCCATCACATTACCCATATCGCCAGAAGTTGTATTGCTCTGATTACCAGAATCTTGTCTTTCTTGATTCCTATCGCCAACCAAAGACCCCATCATCTGAAAATTGTTTACGCGAATCTTTCTGGTTTGACGTTCTTGCCCTTCCGCATCTACATACCTATCCGTTCTAATTTTTCCCTCCACATATAGCAGATTGCCCTTCTTCATATACTTCTCTGCCGTTTCCGCTTGCTTATCCCACATCTCCAAATTATGCCATTCCGTACTCTCCATCCTTTGCCCATCTTTGGTATAATAATCGTTCGTGGCTAACGTAATATTGGCAACCACTCTGCCATTTTCCAACCTGCGAATCACAGGATCTTTCCCCAATCTACCCAATAAAATTACTTTGTTAATCATCTGTTTATTAATTACTTAAATTACTTTGAAAATCTCAACTGTCAATTTTTTAATTCTTCAATCTTAACGATTGTTTTTCAATTTTTTATCAAACCTAATAAAATTCATGATGAAATGCAATCTTTGGCAAACTTCATCATTTTTTCCATCAACCGATGAATAGGGAACAGCTCCATATCTACCTCTCTCACCCATTGATACGGCTCCATTAACGGATATAATTTCGTTTCATTTTCGGGCGATAAACGTTCCCCCCTTTTATCTCCCATTTCCACCACCCAGCACGTGGCACGAATAGTTCTGTGGGTTAACTGATGTTTAAATTCTTTCCTGCCTTTGATAATTCCGCTTTCAATCCAGGGTAAATTTTCTAACCATGAATCTATTCCAGTGTCTGTTTCAGAAGCGACGACCTGCAATGGAAATTCATATAATTTCGCCCAAATTTCGGTATCTGGTCTACAATACATCGCCCAATTACCGCGAAAATGCAATGCTACATATTGATACCTAACTTCTAATGGCTTTTTCTTTTTTTCCAAAACAGGAAAATCGTTTTGCCTTTTTTGCAAATTCGCAAAACACGATTCATTCAGCGGACATTCTCCGCATTTTGGATTAGTAGGCGTACAAACCATCGCGCCCAATTCAATCAGTGCCTGATTAAACAAATTTGGCTGCTCTGATTCCTCACAATATTTCATCAACCATGGGTAAATTTCCCTAGAAAACTCACTTTTATTTATCGGAATATCCACGCCAAACCACCTGGATGACACTCTTTTTACATTTCCATCAATCGCAACCGCAGGCAAATTGAACGCAAATGCCCGAATTGCATTGGAAGTGTATTCGCCTACACCCGGCAAATTCTGCAGTTCGTCTAATTCTTTTGGGAACTGTCCACCAAATACATCAACCACTTTTTGTGCCGCTTTATGCAAATTTCTTGCGCGAGAATAATATCCCAATCCCTGCCATAATTTTAAAACTTCGGCCTCATCAAGGCTTGCTAATTCATTGACATTCTTACACTTTTCAACAAACTTATGATAATAATCCATTCCTTGAGCAACCCTCGTTTGTTGTAAAATAACCTCTGAAAGCCAGATTCGATAAGGGTCCGACGTCTCTCTCCAAGGCAAATTTCTTGCCCGTAAGTTGTACCATGTCAATAATGTTTGGATAACTCTTTCCATAATTTATTGGCAAAAAAAGATGTTTTGTAGTTTTTTTGTACCTCAATCCTATGACAAAGTCTGAAATCGTTAACGAAATTGCAGTGCGCACGGGTTTAGAGAAGACCGCGATTGCCGACACAATTGACAACTTCTTCGTGGTAGTTAAGAACTCCATGGTACAAGGAAGCAACATTTATTTGCGTGGCTTCGGTACGTTTGAGTTGAAAAAACGCAAAACCAAAGTAGCACGTAACATTAAACGCAATACCTCTTTGGTAGTGCCAGCTCACTATGTAGCTCGCTTTAAACCTGCTAAAGAATTTGCAGCGCTAGTAAAGGACAGCAAAACCTTAGCTGAAAAGCTTTAATTTAATCCTAACTTTGCCACGTGAACAAAATTAATCTTCGCGTAGGCGTTGTGTTAGTCGCCACATTAGCGGTTGGTGTTTGGATGGTTGCAAATCGTTGGAAAACCAATGATTTGGTCATACCACAACAAAACCAACCGCTGATGCCCATGGCTGGGGGTGGATTACCACAAAAAGCCATTTCCCGTATTGAATTCCTTAATTCAGTATTCGAACATGCCAAGCCCAATTCATTTGTTGCGCGCATCGTAACCAGTGATCCCAATAAAGTCCAAATTGATAGTTTAGAAAAAGCCTTGAAATGGGCGATGGAAACAAATAATGCCCCATTGGCAGTTTTGCTTCAAACAGATTTGGCACTGAAAGAGAAAAATCCCAATTACATAACTATTTGTAGAAATTTAATTTACAACGCTAGTTTCTTTGTCGCCGAACAGCCTATGGCTGCTTCCTATCTCTTTCAATTAGGGAAAAAATACTTGGATATAGGTTTAGAATCCGACCCCGAAAATATTGATTTACTGAACGCTCAGATTATCTATGAGAGTGAGTTCATAAACCAACCCATGCAGTTTAGAACAACCTTGAAAAAAGCCTTAGCAGTAGATTCAAATAATATTGAAACCAATATTATCCATCTAAATTTGCTAAAAAAATCAGGTCAAATGGGAAAAGCCCTAAAAAAATGCGAGAAATTAATATCTTTGCAACCCCAAAATCCTGATTGGTTATTTGAATTGAGTAACCTTTACGGAGAAATGGGCGATTCCACCAATGCCAAAACTTATTTGGACTTGGCGGTGAAAGTACAGAAAAACAAACAAAAATAATTATATATTATGCCAAGCGGAAAGAAAAGAAAACGTCATAAAATCGCTACCCACAAGCGTAAGAAGCGCCTTCGTAAGAATCGCCATAAGAAGAAATAATTAGTGATTAAACCCTAGTACAATAGCATTTGTCAAACGAGTTAATCATCCAGAAAAGCTCGACTGGGGTAGAAATCGCTCTCATATCCAATAAGAAACTTACAGAATTCCACCGCGAACACGGAGGAAATGGTTTTCAGGTTGGAGATTTTTACCTCGGAAAAGTAAGGAAACTTTCTCCCGCGTTAAACGCGGCCTTCATTCATATTGGCGGCGAAAAAGACGGTTTTCTAACCTATTTCGATCTCGGCCCCAATTTACTCTCCCTTAGGAAAGTGGTTAAAACAGCCCTTTCCGGCAATCCGCAAGCAGGTGATCTCGAAAATTTTCATCTAGAAGAACCTATTGTTAAAACAGGGAAAATCTCTCAAGTTTTAAAATCCGGTGAACCCCTTTTGGTGCAGGTTATTAAAGAACCTATCGCCAATAAAGGTCCTAAAATCACTTGCGATATTAGCTTACCCGGTAGGTATTTCATTCTTGTGCCTTTCACCAACCAAATTTCTATCAGTAGAAAAATTGGTAACCCAAAAGAAAAAGTTAGGCTTCGTGAGTTAGCCAATAGTGTTAAACCCAAAAATTTCGGCGTTATCGTAAGAACCGTTGCTGAAGGTGTTGCACTAGAAGAATTAGATCGCGATATGCGCGAACTAACCAAGAAATGGGATGAATTGATGAAAGGCCTAAAAGCCGCCACCATTGGTTCTAAAATTCTGGGCGAAGGCAGCAGACTGCATACACTTCTGCGCGATATCTTAAATAACAACTTCTCACACATCATCACCAACGACCAAGAAATCTTCACCTCTATAAAAGAAGTATTGGTGAAATACAACACACTGGAAGTTGACAAAATACTGAAATTACATCAAGGAAAGAATAGCCTATTCGAACAACAAGGCATCAATCGCATGCTTAAAAGTTCGTTCGGTAAAAATGTACCTTTCAGCGGCGGTGCCTATTTGGTAATTGACCACACCGAAGCCCTTCACGTAATTGATGTTAACAGCGGATCAACCTCATTTGATCCCACCAACCGCGAAGAAAATGTGCTCAAAGTAAACCTTGAGGCAGTTGAAGAAATCGCCCGCCAAATCCGATTAAGAGATATGGGTGGAATCATCGTTATTGATTTCATCGATATGCGCGACCCAAAGAAACGCAACGAAGTGCACAACGCTTTGAAACAAGCCATGAGTACAGACCGCGCAAAGCACACCATTCTTCCTATGAGCAAATTTGGATTGGTCCAAATTACCCGAGAAAGAGTGCGTCCTGCTATGGAAATCGCCACTCAGGAAATCTGCACAACTTGCAATGGTACTGGAAAAATGGACTCAAGCGTTCAGTTGTTGGATAAAATTGAAAATGAAATTTCCTACTTGTGGGAAAACATGAATCAGCAGCATATCACGTTGAGAGCCAATCCGTTAATTACCGGTTATTTCTCTCAAGGCTTTCCTTCGCTTCGAATGAAATGGTATTTCCGCTACAAACATTGGTTGAAATTACAAGCCGATCCAGAGCTGCCTATTACCGGCTACTTGCTCGAAAATCAGCAAAAACAAATCATTCATAACGAAAATTAATCGCTGATTCAGGATTCGTTCCAAGTAAACGACCATTCCCCTGTTGCGCTTTTCCGTAATTCATCGCAAATTCAAAATCATTTTTTGCAATTTTCGCAAACAATGAATTAGTTACATATTTCAACTCTATTTTTGGGGCGATGAAAAAATTTTACCTGTTACTATTTTTAACTTTAGGATTCATTTCTAGCACTTTTGCGCAAAATCAAACCGTGCGTGGTGTATTGAAAGACAAAGAGTCCCAGTCGGTAATTGCCAATGCCAAAGTGCTGTTCGAAAGTTCACAAGTAGATAAAGCCGCTGATAGCAAGCCTTTTGAAGCCACATCCGATGCCAAAGGCGAATTTAGCTTCTCAAACATTCCCGTTGGTAGATACGCAATCGCTATTGAAGCCAATGGTTATCAATTATTTGGAACTGGAAATATCGTTGTAACCTCCGGTAAGGAAGTAGTTTTAACTTATGAATTAGAACAAGCAATCGAACGCATCGATGGTGTAAATATCACGGTAAAAGCTAAGGGTGATAAACCCAATAACGACGCCGCATTAATTTCCGCACGCTTATTTACCGTAGATGAAACCGATCGCTTTGCAGGTAGCCGTGGCGACCCAGCACGTATGGCTTCAAACTTTGCCGGTGTGCAAGGCGCAGATGATTCTAGAAATGATATCGTAGTGCGTGGTAACTCGCCTCAAGGTATTCTATGGCGATTGGAGGGTATCGATATACCTAATCCCAACCACTTCGCAATCCCTGGTACAACAGGTGGTTCCGTTTCCATCATCAACAATAAAATGTTGGCCAATTCAGATTTCTTCACAGGTGCATTCCCTGCCGAATATGGAAATGCAAATGCCGGCGCATTTGATTTAAAAATGAAAAATGGCAACAACCGCAAAAGAGAATTTAGTTCTCAATTGGGTTTGTTAGGTTGGGATTTTAATACCGAAGGTTACATTGGTAAAAAAGGCGGCGCAAGTTATTTAATCACTTACCGTTACTCTACCCTTGCCATGTTCAGCGCACTGCATATCCCAATCGGAACAGACGCAGTACCCAAATACCAAGATTATGCTTTCAAGTTTAACTTCCCTTTCAAAAACAACAAAGGAAACATCAGCTTCTTTGGAATTGGAGGTAAATCGCAAATCGATATCCTAATTTCAAATCAAAAATATGCCAGTACAGAATTGTACGGCGATAATGATCGCGATCAATACTTCCGATCAAACATGAACATATGGGGAACATCCGCTCAGTATAACCTGAGTAGCAGCGCCTATATCAAAGGCACCATCGCTTACTCTAACCAAGATGTGTTTGCACGTCACGTATTAATATTCAGACACCTAGATTCTACAAAACCCAACTCAGAAGGCCAATTACCCTATGTGTTAGATGATTCATTTACAAATATGAACTATCGCTTTAGCACACAAACTTTGGGCGGACACTTGTTTTACAATAAAAAGTTCTCAGCTAGAAGCAGTATGAAATTGGGAGTACAATTAACTCAGTATTTCTATTTGTTTGCAGATAGCAACTACAACTTCGACAAAACCAGTCCATTATATGACAAGTTTTCAATCCGTTGGAACTCACAAGGCACTGGTTTGATGGCTATCCCCTATGTTCAATGGAAGTATAAGGTAAGCAAGGATTTCACTATTAGTTCCGGCGTTCAAATGATGTCGTACACAGTAAGTTACGACCCAAACAAAGCGCCATTTGCAGAATACAAGGCCACAAATGCTGCCAAGCAGAGCTACACACATAATTCTGGCCCATTATTTAGATTTGGTGCTAGGTATCAACTAACAAAAAAGGATGCATTAAATTTAGGATTGGGTATGCATTCTCAAAATCAAAGCGCTTACATCTATTATTATCAGAAACCCGGCAACAGTACACCCCACAACCTAAATATGGGATTATCGTTTAGCAATCATGCAATTTTAGGTTGGGATCATAGTTTAAACAAATCTTCAAGAATCAAACTTGAAACCTATTATCAAAAGCTTCACAATTTGCCAATCGAAACCAAATCGAGCAGTTTCTCTTTGGCGAACACAGGTAGTGGCTTCTCTAGATTCTTCCCAGATACACTAACCAATGCGGGCCATGCTTACAACTATGGTTTGGAGTTTACTCTAGAAAAATTCTTCAGCAAGGGTTTCTATTATCTGGTTTCTGCAAGTGTATTTGATGCCAAATATCAAGGCAGCGATCAGGTTTGGAGGTCCAGTGATTTCAATACCAATTATGCTGCGAACGCTTTATTCTCTAAAGAAATTGTATTCAAAAACAAGAATTCTTTAAACCTAGGATTTAAGGCAACTGCAGCTGGAGCAAGAAGATATTCACCCATGGATTCTCTCCAAACTGTAAACCAGCGAGAATACATAGAGCTTGATGCCATGAAAAATACCAAGCGTTTTGGAAAACCATACAGACGTTTAGACTTTAGAATTGCTTACCGAATCAATGCCAAAAAAGTATCACATGAAATTGCTTTTGACTTGGTAAATGTAACCAACCGCAAGAACGTTCTAAAGTATAGCTATATTGATTCAGCCCCTTATTACAGAGAAACATACCAATTGGGTTTCTTGCCTTTATTTTACTACAAAATCGACTTCTAAAAAACTTAAAAGTCATACTTTTTCATAGTAACAGCACCGCCCAAGGGCGGTGTTTTTGTTATGTCTAAAACAATAAACAGTTTCAATTCTGTGTATAACCCCCCTGCGCACGCGCGAGGCTTCAGCCTATTTTCGCATACTATGAAGAAATTCGCGCTGGGATTAATTGCAACTACCTTATTTTTTGGTTCTTGTGTGAGCAAAAAGGAATACCAAAGTCTTGAAAAAAGCAAGGTTGATTCTGAACAATTGCTAAATAGTAAAATTACCGATTGCAATGAAAAAAATGCTTCCTTAATTAATACCATTGCCGAATTAGAAAGCAACAGAGGTGTTTTGGAAGGTAAAATCGCCAAGCTAAAGGATACCATAGAAATTTGCCAAGGTCAAGTTCAAGAAAACCTTGATTATATAAGAAGTTTGGGTGAAAACCTGGATGCGCAAAAAAGAAGTTTAGCCAATGAGTTAACAGAAAAAAATCGCGTATTGCAAGTAAAAGAGTTAGAGTTAAATACGGCCTTAGCTAAAGCAGAAGAAGAAAGAGCGCGTTTGGCAGCATTAAGAACTGAATTGGAAAAAACTGTTTCACGCGTACGTGAGTTAGAGTCTGAATTGCGTAGAAAAGACAGTGCAGTAATTTTATTGAAAGAAGCTATTGCAAAAGCATTGGCTGGATTTGAAAAACTTGATATTCGCGTAGAATACAAAAATGGCAAGGTATATGTGATTTTGCCTGAAAAATTGCTCTTTGCATCCGGAAGTATTAACGTAGATCCGAGAGGTAGAGAAGCTTTGGTTGAAATTGGTAAAGCCCTTAACAAACAACCATCCGTGCAAATGGCCATTGAGGGACATACAGATAATATCCCCATGAAAGGCAGCGAGGCAATCAAAGACAATTGGGACTTGAGTGTATTACGTGCAACGTCTATCGCCAGAATCTTAATTGATGATGCAAGAATGGATCCAAGAAGAATTCAAGCCGTAGGCCGAGGCGATACACAACCAGTTGCATCGAACGAAACCGCAGAAGGAAGAGCAAAAAACCGCAGAACTGAAATTATCTTAACCCCTCAATTAGATAAGATTCTTCAAATTTTAAATAACCAATAAGCCCATTGCGGTAAAAGTTTGATCCAGATTGTTGCTGTTGAGAATCATAAAAACCCGGCCATAGATTCTCTATGTCAGGAGTATATTAAACGATTACAAACCATACATCCCGTTAGTATTCAGCTATTAGCAGCGGCGAAAGTACCGGATCCCCAGCAACAAAAAATCAAAGAAACCGAATCGGTTTTGAAGTTGGTAAAACCCGGAGATACGCTCATTTTGTGCGATGAAAGAGGAAAGACAACTACTTCTCCCGCATTCTCAAAATGGCTAGAAACACAGCTGTCACAATCACGAGGAAAGATCATTTTTGCCATTGGTGGCGCTTATGGATTCACCGAACAAGCCATCGCTCAATATCCTGGAATCAAATTATCGGATTGGGTTTTCCCCCATCATATCGCAAGATTAGTACTGATTGAACAAATTTACCGCGCATTCCAAATTCAACGCGGCACTGGGTATCATCATATTTAAACATAATACCTATTTTTGCACCATGATGAATATCCAGCAAGACATTGTGCAATTGATTGAAAAAACCATCATCGCACTTTATGGAGAAACACAAGTAGCGGCAAAACTGGAACATACCAATCCAGATTTTCGCGGCGATTATACTTTTGTTGTTTTTCCTTTGTTAAGATATTCAAAATTATCGCCAGAAGCCACCGCTGAACAAATTGGAAATGCATTAGTTAAGTCCGATTTGATAACAGAATTTAATGTAGTAAAAGGATTCTTAAACTTGGTAGTAAATCCAAGCATCTACCAAGAATTTTTAAATCAACAGTGGAATAATCCTGGTTTTACAAAACTTGCACATGGAAATGGTCAAAAAGTGATGGTGGAATACTCATCGCCCAACACCAATAAACCCCTGCACTTAGGTCATATTAGAAATAACTTATTGGGGTATTCTGTGGCTCAAATCTTGGATGCCAACGGATATGATGTAATCAAAGCCAATCTAGTTAATGATCGTGGTATACATATCTGCAAAAGCATGCTGGCTTGGCAACGATTTGGCAATGGTGAAACGCCTGAAACGGCCCAGTTAAAAGGTGATCACTTGGTTGGGAAATACTATGTGATTTTTGAAACTGCATTGGTTGAGCAAACCAAAGATTTGATTGCACAGGCAAAAGAAGGCAATTGGCAACCCAGCGATGAAAAAATCGCCCATCGTTATCAAACCATTTGGGCAAACTTGCAAAAAGCAGTTGCAGCCAATGAAGAAAAGCAAATCGCCAAACTTCAAGATGATATAAAAGATTTGGTTAGAAACCAATCAGAATTGATGATTAGCTGCGCTGAAATGCTAAGAAAATGGGAATCTGGCGATGAAGAAGTAATTGCCCTTTGGCGCAAAATGAACAATTGGGTATACGACGGATTTGCTGTAACCTATAGTAAACTTGGCGTTGATTTTCATAAATATTACTACGAAAGCAACACTTACACATTGGGTAAAGACATTATTGAAGGTGGTTTGAAAGCAGGTGTTTTCTACCAAAAACCAGACAATAGTGTATGGATCGATTTGAAAGATATTCAATTGGATGAAAAACTGGTTTTGCGTTCAGACGGCACTTCGGTCTATATCACACAAGATATCGGAACAGCCGATTTGAAATACCAGGATTTTGGCATTAACAAAAGCATCTATGTGGTGGGTAATGAACAAGATTACCACTTCAAAGTGCTCTTCCACATTATGAAAAAATTGGAACGCCCTTACGCAGATGGCATGTTTCACTTGAGTTACGGAATGGTAGATTTACCAAGTGGTAAAATGAAAAGTCGCGAAGGAACCGTAGTTGACGCCGATGACCTGATCAACGAAATGGTTGAAGAAGCCAAAAAGAAAACCGCAGAATTGGGTAAAACCCAAGGTTTAGAGGCTGACGAGCTCAATAACTTATATGAATCTTTGGGGTTAAGCGCATTGAAATTCTTTATTTTAAAAGTAGACCCCAAGAAACGCATGCTATTTAATCCGCAAGAAAGCATTGATTTTCAGGGCGATACAGGCCCGTTTGTACAATACACTTACGCACGTATTCAATCAATTTTGAGAAATGCTGGAGATAATTGGCAGAATTCCATCGCCAAAGAAATTCCTTTACATGAAGTGGAATTAGCGAATATTCAAACGTTGTATCTATATCAAGGTATTTTAAAAGAGGCTTGCGAACAGTTCTCCCCAGCTCTGATTAGCGGATACTGCTTGGATTTAGCAAAATCATTTAACCGCTTGTACAACGAAGTAAGTATTTTAAAAGAAACCAATGAAGACATTAAAAATAACCGGTTGAAGTTGGCCTATTTTACCGCAAATACCTTGAAACACGCCTTATCCCTTCTTGGAATAAAGGTAGTAGAAAGAATGTAAAAGTTCTTTTTCTTCAATTAAACCAATGAGTGGTAATTTGCGTCTCACTCATAATGCTTACTAATAACCATTCAAACTTCTACAACCATTATGGAACTATTTGTAAAAAAATAGTTGGGTTCTTACTCTTATTCATTTTTTTAACCTGTAAACCAATCACAGCTCAAAGCAGTTATTTTCCTCCATTAGTTGGTAAAACATGGACAACTACAGCTCCCAAAGATTTAGGTTGGTGCCAAGATCGCATAGATTCATTATATCGCTATCTGGAAGACCATAATAGTAAAGCATTCATTGTGTTGGTTGATGGTAAAATTGTCCTAGAAAAATATTTTGGTACGTTTGGCCAAGATTCAATTTGGTATTGGGCCAGCGCTGGAAAAACCTTAACGAGTTTTTGTGTTGGAATCGCACAACAAGAAGGATACTTGAAAATCACCGAACCATCCAACAAATACCTAGGCAATGGTTGGACATCCTTAAGTCAGTCTCAAGAAGATTCGATTACCATCAGGCATCAGCTCACAATGACAACAGGTTTGGATGATGGTGTAACGGATCCTGACTGTACAGATCCAAATTGCTTAAAATACAAAGCTGTTGCAGGTAGTAGATGGGCATACCACAATGCTCCGTATACTTTACTCGACAAGGTAATGGAATCCGCAACAGGCATTACCTTAAACCAATTTGTTTATCAAAAAATCACCAAAAACACAGGAATTCAGGGTCTGTTTTACAAATCTGGATACCTTAATGTCTTCGCTTCTACCCCGCGATCTTTTGCAAGATTCGGATTACTTCTATTAAACAAAGGCCTTTGGAATGGGACCAAAATCATAACAGATACTCAGTATTTTTTTCAACAAACACATAGCAGTCAATCCATTAACCCTAGCTATGGTTATCTTACTTGGTTAAACGGAAAATCTTCTTATATGTTACCCCAAGTGCAATTCCAATTTCCGGGAAGTATTTGTGGCGATGCACCAGCGGATATGTTTGCAGCCTTAGGAAAAAATGGACAAATAATTAACGTTATACCGAGCAAAAATATGGTTTGGATTAGGATGGGAAATGCGCCAGATGCATCCCCAGCAGGCGCTATTTCTGTAAGTCTAAACAACGATATTTGGAAATTCATTAATCAACTTTCATGTTCTTCGGCTTCAGAATTAATGGAACAAGATGCAACCCCATTTTATGTGAAACCCAATCCCATCCATATGGGTGAGAACATACAAATACCTCACACTATACAATTAATGAGGCCCAATGTTACGGTAACTGCCACCAACATTTCAACAGGATATACTTTTAATTGCACGGTAAAAGAACAATTTATTGAAACCCAAGACTTTCAACCAGGGGTATATCGTATTCAAGTATTAACTGAGCATAAAATCTTAACAACGCAAAAAATTGTGGTGCTACCTTAATTTTAATGATACAAC
The DNA here is from genome assembly GCA_021151535.1 of Sphingobacteriia bacterium. Taxonomy (GTDB): domain Bacteria; phylum Bacteroidota; class Bacteroidia; order NS11-12g; family UBA955; genus JAGKXC01. The sequence continues at coordinate 14,597 of JAGKXC010000032.1, forward strand.
GATAAAATATAAAAAATGCCCGCTTCAATCAGAAACGGGCATTTTTTATTATTCAAAGTTTCATTATTTCACTGCACAAAGCTTAACCATAATAATTGCTTCGCGCTTTCCGCCTGTATATCCAGTATTGCGATAATAGCTACCATACCAATATTGCATCGCCTCATATACTGATTCAATTACAGCGGCATCACCATTGCTTGGATTAATTTTAAAAGTAGTTTCAGGGTAATACCGCAATTTTTCATCCATAACAGCGGTGATTACTTCCTTAGAATTCTTATAACGCATAAACCACTTACCCGGCGAAATGGTAGTCATTTGTACTTGTTGATCCTTGTCATTTGTAGTTGTAAAATATTGCATTTGAATAACTTCCTCTTGCAAAATCTGCAAATTCTTATCCAAACGCAATTGAAACAAATGGGTATATTGGTGACCTTCATCTACCACCTCGTCAATGCGGTTTCCATTGTTAAAGTGGGTCATTTTATAATACATTTCAGTTTGAAGGATGAAACCATCGCCAACAAACATCAGAGGCTGTGGTTCAAATTCGTAAATAATTGGAAACTTTTCACCACGCATATTTTTACCTGGTTTAAAATCACCCAAATGTTTGGCTGCAGAATTAGGGGTAAATTGATAAAACCCAGATATCGCCTGTAAATTAATGAATGTCAATTTGGTAAGTGCTTGATTAGAACAAAAACCCATATAAATTCCTGGTTGCTTAGGATCAGTTCCTTCACAGTATTTACCAGTAATAAAATATTCTGTACCACCCAAAGACTGTACCTGCATGGTAGCAAATGACTTTGTAGATTCAAATTGTTTATCAAACAAAACCGAACTAATAATCTTTCCGTCAACACCAATACGGTATAGCATGTATGTTTTCGGCGTATGTACTTTTTCATTATAAACCGGCGCTCCCTTTAATTCCCCGGCCACTGCCACCAAATAATCCTCACTACCAGTAATTGGAGCCAAATCCATTATATGTGCATTGGCTTTCATTTCAATACCTCTCAAATTCACATCTGCAACACTTGCAGCTCCTGTTCTCCAATTTAAACGCATCACCATTAAATCCATATCCTCTGTGATGAACTCAATAAATATGGAATTCCCAAAAGCAGAAAATTTACGAATCCTGCGAATTTTCTTACCGCGTAAATCAAATTGACCTTGAATTGTAGAAATTTTAACAATTTTATTTAAAAAGATATTTCTACAACTGAATACCCCATCCTTTTGAATATAAACGTGATGGTAACAACCTTCCTTTGAAATTTCCAACGATTCTGGTTTGTCTTCATCAAACAAATCCGTGCGCATTTTCTCTGCGAAATTTCCCATCTGCACCAAATTTGTGTCGTACACAAAATAATGGTCAGTAAATCCTGCAACCTTTGAAAATTCCTTGCTCACATGAATCAACATCGCTTGTTGCCCCATTCCAAATTCTGTGTAGGTATCATATCCTTTGGGGAAAACCAATTTCTCAGCTTTCGACAAAACAATTTGATTTTTATTTTGGGCGATAATATTCTGAACGCCTAAAAATACAAAAGACAGCATCAATCCCAATTTGCCAACAAATTTCAAGTTGCCCTTTAGAGAAAAAGATGCGATAGATTTCTGAGAAATCTTGAAGTGATTTAATGCATTTAATTTCATTATAAGTTCAATAGCGTTCCAAAAATAGCCATTGAAGATCAAATACTTTAGATACCTTAACCTAAAATGAGTTGTAAATTAAACTTTAGGATAAAAATGTGACAAAATATTAGCACAATTTACTTCAATCTATTGGGATTCTCATCTATAAAATTACTCCAATCAGCCCGCTTTCCTTTCCCAGATGCCGAACGATTATTCCCTTTATTACCCCTTCCCCTACTCATGCTACTTTTGGCTAACAAAGCGGCAACTGCCGGATCTTTGGAATCTAAGGCTCCTGAATTATTCATAAAAGTAGCCGTTCCTGTTAAGGACAAATTTTGGGATGACTGTGCCTTATTCTTACCAAATGCACGGGGCATAAACTGATAATAATGACAAACAGCTGCGGCTAATCCATCAGTAGCATCCAATGTTTCTGGTTGTTCCGTAAAATTAAACTCAGCATGCAACATGGCATGAACTTGCTCCTTACTAGAATTACCGCTTCCAGTTATGCTTTGTTTGATGGTTCTAGGCACATATTCATATACCTCTAACCCACGAGAAATGGCGGCAGCAATGGCAACCCCTTGTGCCCTTCCCAACTTTAACATACTCTGTACGTTCTTGCCAAAAAATGGCGCTTCAATCGCCACTTCAGTTACCTCGTATCCGTCGATTAAAGCAGTGATTTTTTCGTAAATATGAAATAATTTCTTACCTGCATCACCAATTTTACCCAAACGCACTACACCCATACCCAACAATTGTGGCCGACCTAACTCTATCACTATCAATCCATAACCCAATAAATTAGTACCTGGATCAATGCCAAGAATCACCCTTTTTTTCTCCACATCACAAAGATGGTAAAATGCTGTTAAAATCAAGGAAAAATCACGAAATTTGTAAAAAAATCAAGTTAAGATATTATGGCTTTCGATCTGGATCTCATCAAATCAACCTACGCAAATATGCCGGCAAAAGTAGCTGCTGCCCGCCAGGCATTGGGTCGTCCCTTAACCCTTACTGAAAAAATCCTATATTCACACTTGTGGGACAATGCTTCTCCAAAAGCATTCGCAAGAGCTGCGGATTATGTAGATTTCGCTCCGGATCGTGTAGCTATGCAAGACGCAACTGCTCAAATGGCATTGTTGCAGTTCATGCAAGCGGGTCGCCCAAAAGTTGCAGTTCCTTCAACTGTGCATTGCGATCACTTAATCACAGCTAAAACTGGCGCTAACGAAGATTTGAAAGTTGCAAACAGCGAAAGCAAAGAAGTTTATGATTTCTTGGCTTCTGTTTCCAATAAATATGGCATCGGCTTCTGGAAGCCAGGTGCAGGTATCATCCACCAAGTTGTACTTGAAAACTACGCTTTCCCAGGTGGTATGATGATCGGTACCGATTCTCACACTGTAAACGCAGGTGGTTTGGGTATGATCGCCATTGGTGTTGGTGGTGCTGACGCATGTGACGTAATGGCTGGATTGCCATGGGAACTAAAATGGCCAAAACTTATCGGTATCAAATTAACCGGTAAATTGAGTGGTTGGGCTGCTCCAAAAGACGTAATCTTGAAAGTTGCTGGTATCCTTACTGTTAAAGGTGGAACTGGTGCTATCGTAGAATATTTTGGCGAAGGTGCTACTTCAATGAGTTGCACAGGTAAAGGCACAATCTGTAACATGGGTGCTGAAATCGGTGCTACCACTTCTACCTTCGGTTACGATGAAAGCATGGAGCGCTACTTGCGTTCTACCAATAGAGCTGATATCGCTGATCTTGCCAACGGTGTTAAAGAACACCTTACTGCAGACCCAGAGGTTTACGCAAACCCAGAAAAATATTTCGATGAAGTAATCGAAATCAACTTAAACGAACTTGAACCACATTTGAATGGTCCTTTCACTCCAGATTTGGCCACTCCTATCTCTAAAATGAAAGAAGCCGCCGCCGCGAACGGATGGCCAACCAGAGTTGAAGTAGGTTTGATCGGTTCTTGTACAAACTCTTCATATGAAGACATCAGCAGAGCCGTGAGCTTGGCAAAGCAAGTTTCTGAAAAGAACTTGAAAACCAAAGCAGAATACATGATCACTCCTGGTTCTGAGCAAGTTCGTTACACCATCGAAAGAGATGGATTCCTTGAAGTATTTGATCAAATCGGCGCTAAAGTATTCACCAATGCTTGTGGTCCTTGTATCGGAATGTGGGATCGTACTGGCGCTGAAAAACAAGAGAAAAACACCATCGTACATAGCTTTAACAGAAACTTTGCAAAGCGTGCAGATGGCAACCCAAATACATACGCTTTCGTAGCTAGCCCGGAGTTGGTAACAGCGTTGGCTATCGCCGGTGATCTTACATTTAACCCGCTTACCGATACCCTTACCAACGAAAAAGGGGAGCAAGTAAAATTGGATCCTCCAACTGGCGATGAATTGCCAGTAAAAGGATTTGCAGTTGAAGATGCAGGCTATCAAGCCCCAGCAGCAGATGGCTCAGGCGTACAAGTAATGGTTGATCCTCAAAGTGCTCGTTTGCAATTGTTGGATCCATTTACAGCTTGGGAAGGTAATAACTTAACAGGCCTAAAACTCCTTATTAAAGTAAAAGGTAAGTGCACCACAGACCACATCTCTATGGCTGGCCCATGGTTGAAATTCCGAGGTCACTTAGACAATATCTCTAACAACCTTTTGATTGGCGCAATCAACATTTTCAACGAAAAACCAAACGAAGTTAAGAACCAATTAACTGGCGAATATGGCGCAGTTCCTGCTGTTCAACGTGCTTATAAAGCCGCTGGCTTAGGCTCTGTTGTAGTGGGCGATGAAAACTATGGTGAAGGTAGTTCTCGCGAACATGCTGCCATGGAACCCCGTCACCTAGGCGTTAGAGCTGTTTTGGTAAAATCATTCGCTCGTATCCACGAAACCAACTTGAAAAAACAAGGTATGTTGGCTTTGACCTTCGCTAACAAAGAAGATTATAATAAAATTCAAGAAAGCGACAATATCGATATTATTGGTTTAACTGAATTTGCTCCTGGTAAGTCATTGCATATGATATTAAACCATGCAGATGGCAGCAGCGATACAATCGAAGTAAACCATAGCTATAACGATCAACAGATCGAATGGTTCAAAGCCGGTGGCGCATTGAATATCATCAGAAAAAACATCGCTTAATTCAATAAGATTAAGTTATTCAAATAAAAAGGGCGCTTGAATCAAGCGCCCTTTTTTTATGTCTTCCAGTAAAATCTATTTCTTTCCAAACTGAGCTACCGCCTCTTTTACATAGGTACGAATACATTCAAAAACAGGTCCTTTATCGCCCTTTAATACCCCATGACCTGTTCTAATGATTACCATGTTGTAAGCGGGAATCATGCATATATATTGACCGTTTAAGCCGTTGAAATAGGTAAACTTAATACCAGCCTCTTCACCAATCCAAAATGAATGGCCGTAATGCTCCGCCTTGAATGGCTTCTGCGCTTCAACCAATGCCGCAGAATCAATCACGCCCTTACCATGATGCAATACCATTAAGCCCAAACGGCCAAAATCTCTCGCAGCCGCATCCACACAGCAATAGCTCAACTCTTTGCCATTTTCACGATCTAACTGCCAACTTGCAGGCATTTCCATACCCAATGGCTTCCACAAAAACTCAGATGCCAATTCTGCCAAAGGTTTTCCTGTAGCTTTGATCAAAACCAAGCCCATTATTTGTGTTGCACCACTTTGATATTGATAATGCGTACCTGGTTCGCGTACAATTGGAATTCTCTTCATCGTACTTTCCACATCGGTGCCGTAATATGCCTTTGCGGTAATTCCAAAAGGCGATACATAACTTTCATCCCATTCCAATCCGGCCGTCATGGTTATTAAATGCCTCAAAGTTAATTTGCTTGCATACAACTCCCACTGCGGATTGGTTTGAGCCGCTGGGTTTCCAGATTCATCCAACATTCCTACCCAAGGCAAATATTTCCTCACCGGCACATCCCAAGAAGGTATCAATCCATTCTGAATGGCTTTTTGCGCTATTAAATAGGTAATAGTTTTGGCCATTGAAAAAGAATTGCTTCGCATTTTTGCTGCCAATTCCTGTCCTTCTGTGCCAGCAGCATTACCAGATTCTTCCAACAATGCACCCATATATCGCTCACAAATCAATGAATCATTTCTAAAAACTAAAAATGATCCAGAATGTGTTTCTTCCAACACTTTCATCAAAGGCTCAGATAGCGGAACGTCAAACCTATTGGCAGCCATCATCAAAGGTTGAATATGCATGGAATCGTTCGCAATTCCATGTAAATCAAAGTACTTCCAATCCAAATAATTAGCACTTTTCTCACCTTTTAAATAAGTTAACCGTACTCCTTTAATTAAATATTGATAAGGAGATATATAAACCAAACCAACTAATAATAATACCACGGCAAATACCGCTAACGTTCTTTGTAGCAATTTCATATTAAATCAAATATACAACTGTATTTTACTCTTTAACAATCAAATACAAAAAAGTATTTATTTCTGCTAAATTTAATCGTTAAACATTCGTTAAACCTCAATTCTGTTGTACTTGAATATCATTATATTTGTATTTTATCAAGTTTTCGCCTGTGAAAAAGCCATTTGCATACCCATCA
>JAGKXC010000127.1 GCA_021151535.1 Sphingobacteriia bacterium
TTCAACTTAAACAAGCCGCCTATCGAAATATGTGAATTTTATGTAAAAAAGACATCAAATATCGCCCTGAATTGGACGTAACAACACCTCTTCCATTACGGTATCTTCGTTCATTTGAAAGGCTAATTCACATGCAGCAGCTACTGATTCTGGTTTCATAAATCTTTCAACTGGCAAATCCACCCCTTTCCATGAATCCGTTAGGGTGGCTCCTGGTAAAACTGAGGTTACCCTGATACCTGCTGGAATTCCTTCCTGACGTAACGATTTTGAGAATCCCAATAAAGCATGCTTCGTAATAGCATAGGTGCCGCCGGCAGCATAAGCAGTTACACTAGCGATACTACACATATTAATCACATGTGCACGCTCAGATTTTTTTAGCAACCCCCACAATCCTTTTGTTAGATAATAAACACCAGAAACATTGGCATTCCACAACAATTCAAATTGTTCATCACCCTCCTCCATCATGGTACCTGGCAAAAATACACCCGCGTTATTTACCAATAAATTTACCTCGAAAAAATTCGAACTCACCCATTCCACGCAGCGCTTAAAACCGCAAAACCAATCCCTCTGGAACCTCCAGTTATGAGTGCAGTAAAAGGCATAAATTAATCTTCGTAATCGTCGTCGGAATTGCGACGTTTTGGAGACTCCTCTTCTTCCTCCTCCTCTTGCTCTTCCTCCTCTTCTCCAACATCCGAATCTTTCAACGAAGGCCTAACCAAAGCATCCAAATCCTCTTCGGTAAGAACTTCTTTAGGCCTAGCACTCAATTTCACCAAATAAATGGTGTCTTCTGTTTCCAATCTCACTGATGTAACAATCTCCCCTTTAGAATTTGGGAAACGGATCGTATGGCCCGCAACTCCATTGGGATATGTATCATCAAAAAGGTCTAATAATTCAGGCGAAAGCTTGCTGTAATCGATTGCAACTTTTGGTTTGTCCATCTCTTAGAATTTTCCTCAAAAAAACAATGAATTTCTCGATGTTTCAAGGGTGATAAAAAAAATATTGAAACTAAATTTCATAGTGAACAAACCACTATACAAATCTAGCGCAACTCCTTATCAATCATAGCTATCGCAACAACACCTCAAACTGAATTCACTTCGAACAAGCATCTATTCCACTTATCTTTCAACAAATTTTCCGACAATTTCCGCCAACTTTGCACTTCATGCAGAAAAAAATCGCCATAAAATCTCCCCAAGGCACGGAATTTTGGCTACTGCCTCAAAAATCTATTTACCTTCCCAACAATGCCACATGGGTTATTGCTGATTTACATTTTGGCAAAATTCAACATTTCCGAAAACATGGAATTCCCATTCCCGCAGAAGCAGCAATCCCTGATTATCAAAACCTCATCGCACTTACCCAATCTAAACCTACAAAACGCATTATTTTCTTGGGCGATATTTTCCATAGTCATTACAACCAAGAATGGGAGAAAATTATTCAATTGTTTCAGGAATTCCATCAACAAGAAATAGAATTAATCCTAACCACCGGCAATCACGATGTTTTACACAACAAGCATTACCAAGCCGCTCATTTAATTTGCTGCCCCCAATTCATCATCAACGATTTAATTTTTTTGCATGAGCCGCCATTAAATGATGAAATCACCAAAAACAACAACCAAGATTCCGAATACTTGTACATAGTTGGACATATTCATCCGGGAATTATAATAAAAGGCAAAGCCAAACAATCCTTGAAATTCCCATGTTTTGCAGCGGTAGATCAAGTGATTTACATGCCCGCATTTGGCGAAACCACGGGGCTCCACTGCCCAAAATGGCCATCGAATGCCCAAATTTGGGCTATCGCCAATCACGCCATTATTGAAGTAAAAAACAATTAACCATTCATGCCCACCAAGAACTCTGTATTGTCTTTGGTATTTTGCATGTATTTCAAGAAGGTATTCATCGCTTCCTCTGAATTCATATCCGCTAAGTGATTTCTCAAAACCCACATACGCTGCAATGTTACCCTATCTACGATCAAATCTTCTCTTCTTGTACTAGATGCCAAAATATCGATGGCTGGGAAAATTCGCTTATTAGATAAACGGCGATCCAACTGCAATTCCATGTTACCCGTGCCTTTGAATTCTTCAAAAATCACCTCATCCATCTTAGAACCTGTATCCGTAAGGGCGGTAGCAATTATGGTTAATGATCCACCATTTTCAATATTTCTCGCCGCACCAAAGAAACGCTTAGGCTTGTGCAATGCATTGGCATCTACACCACCCGATAGAATTTTACCACTAGCCGGTTGAACCGTATTAAATGCCCGCGCCAAACGGGTAATCGAATCCAACAATATCACCACATCATGTCCGCATTCAACCAATCTTTTGGCTTTTTCCAACACAATATTGGTTAATTTCACGTGCTTATCCGCAGGTTCATCGAAGGTACTAGCCACAACTTCAGCTCTTACACTGCGTGCCATATCAGTAACTTCTTCAGGACGTTCATCAATTAACAAAATAATCATGTACACCTCGGGATGATTCTTGGCGATGGCATTTGCAATTCCCTTCAATAACCAAGTTTTACCTGTTTTTGGCTGAGCCACAATCAATCCCCTTTGGCCTTTACCGATAGGCGATACCAAATCAATAATTCGATTAGGGTAGTTGCCATGGTTATCAACCAAATTCAATTTCTCATTAGGAAACAACGGTGTTAAATGCTCAAATGCTACCCTATCCCTAACCTCTTCTGGCGTTCTTCCATTCACACTCTCAATTTTCACCAAACAGAAATACTTTTCATTTTCCTTTGGCGGCCTAATGGTACCCCTCACTGTATCACCAGTTTTCAAACCATTTTGCTTAATCATGAATCCCGGCACATAAACATCATCGGGCGATGCCATGTAGTGGTAATCAGGTGAACGCAAGAAACCATAACCATCTGGAACCGTTTCCAAAACGCCTTGTGTGGTTACAACCCCTTCCATTTCTGTAAAGAATTGCAACGCCTCTCTGCGCTTTTTTTCCTCTTCCGAAATAACTGGTTGCTCTGGTTTTTCTGGTTTCTCTGAATTCAACGCACGGTCTGTGCGTTCTGGCCTCTCAGTTCGCTCAGGTCTTTCTGTTCTTTCCTGTCTTTCAGGGCGATCGGAATTGTTCCTTTCAGTTCTCTCTCCCCTGTCGTTTCTATCCTGTTGATTCCTATCGTTTCTATTACCACGATCATTGCGATCGTTGCGATCTCCTCTTTCCTTATTTTCGTTTCTATCCCCGCGATCAGTTCTTTCCACTCTATCTTGCTTTTCGCCCCTTTCACCTTTATCTTGACGGTTGTTGCGATCCCCCCTGTCTTGTCGGAAATCTGGTTGACGATCATTCTTGCGGCCTTGATTCTGCGCACCAACTTCATTACTTTTATTCACTTCTGCCACCAATTCAGGTGCTTCTGCGCTTTCAGTAGGCTGTTTCGAAATAACTGATGTTTCGGCTTCATCGTTTAAAGCAGCAGAAATCAAACTTTGCGCAACCTCTTCGGTTTTGGGCCTACGAGGTCTTTTTTTCTTCTCATTAGAATCATCGGCTGCATCCACAGAAGTTTCTGTTGAATTGGAAGCAGTTTCAGTAACAACTAAAGAATTGTCTGTTTTATTATTAGATTGTGTTTGATCTGCATTAGCAACACTTTGAATTGCTTCAATCAATTCATTTTTTTTCAGTTTCGCTGCGTTATCAATGTCAAGGGTTTCAGCGATGGTACGCAAATCACCAACACTCATTTTAGAAAAATCTGGACTAATCGCCATATAAAATACTCAGGGGGAAAAATAAAAATCAAAATTTTTGGGGGATTTATTACGAGAATAATGTGTAATAAAGTGGCGCAATTATACGGCAAATTTTTATGATTTACCTAATTATTGGCAATTTTTACAAATATCTGTTTACAATTTGCAATAATCAATTGAAAATCAATCGTATTGCTCAAAGAAATATTGCTTCCTCGTTAACCCCATCGCCTTCAAATTCCTGCGTGTTTCCGTGCACATCTCACTCCAACCGCATACATAAACATGTGCTTGCTGCAAATCCATGGATTGATACACCTGATGCACATATCCTTTTAAAGCAGCATCTTCCTGTTTTGAAAAAACCGTAGCAACCTCAACTTTATTCGCACTTACCCAATCTTGAATCTTCTGTGCATACAAAGTATCTGAGTGAAATCGATTACCTGCAATTAAGTGAATTTTACCTGTGTATTTTTCTGCGATTAATTCAGATATCATCGCCATAAAAGGAACAATTCCAGTTCCCGTACAAACAAACACAATCCGATCAACATCCATAGAATTTCTTAAGATGAAATCACCTTTAGGACCTGAAGATTCAAGTATATCGCCCTCCTTTAAATCCCATAAAAATGGTGTAATCAACCCGTCTATTTTTAGCGAAAAACAAATCTCAATTATACTCTCGAATTCATCAATTTTGCCTTCTGAATACTCGGCTATGGAATAACTTCTTTCAATTGTAAATCCATTCTGATCAACGAATTGAGGAAAATACAATGTTACAAATTGGCCAGCTGCAAATGGGAACTTAGTTGGGTAACCCAAAATCAATCGCTTCACTTTGGGTGTTTCTTGGATGATCTGTAAAACTTTTGCTATGTATTTCGCTTCGTTCATGTTTGCACAGCAAAGGTAAAAAGTGAATCATTATTAACCTAAACAATGGTCAAAACATTAACTTTGTGCTTATGCCTTTTAAACATGGATTAATCTTAGCGGCAGGTGGCGTAATTGGAACTTTGATTCGCGGATTCATCAATAGTTTATTTCCCTTTCAAGTGCATCATTTTGGCTGGGCAACATTCATTATTAACACCCTTGGATGTTTCTTGATTGGATTTCTTTGGCAATACATGCAATCTTATGAGCAACGGTTGTTTATTGTTACAGGAATCTTAGGTAGTTTCACTACTTTTAGTGGATTTGGCATGGAGGTAATTTCCTATTTCAACGAGAAATTATACGGTCCTGGCCTTATGTATTTGGCAGTTTCTGTTTCAATTGGTATTTTCATGGTATGGTTAGGTCAACGCTGTTATTCATTGTTATAATTATTAGTGGTTGGGTGCAAGCCGCCCATGTTCTTATCCCCATGGATGAGAGTCAAAAGAACCATTTAAAAGCTTATGGCATTGCCTTTTGGTTGCTTCAAAACAACCTTGGGACGATGCCGTAACCATGGTTCTCACTTACGCGGAAATTCCTTATACCGTAATTTTTGACGATGAAGTGTTATCCGGCAAGTTGGTAGAATTCGATTGGCTGCACTTACACCACGAAGATTTTACCGGTCAATTTGGTAAATTTTGGTCGTCATACGCCTCTGCACCATGGTACCAAGCCGAGGTAGCAGAAGGAGAAGCCACCGCAAAAAAACATGGCTATCAAAATGTTAGAGAATTAAAACGCGGTGTTGCAATGAAAATTCGGGATTTTATGTTGGGTGGTGGATTTTTATTTGCCATGTGCAGTGCCACAGATTCTTATGATATCGCCCTAGCAGCAGCCCAAACGGATATTTGTGAACCCATGTTCGACGGCACTCCGGCAGATCCGCAAGCACAAGAAAAACTGGATTATGAACAATGTTTGGCGTTTAAAAACTTTACGCTGGAAACCGATCCATATGTGTACGAGTTTAGTAATATTGACATCAATCCAGATCCCAGAGTGCGAGGAATTACTGAGAAAGAAGACTTATTCACTTTATTTGATTATTCAGCAAAATGGGACCTTATCCCGAGTATTCTATGCCAAAATCACACCCGCACTATCAAAGGCTTTATGGGCCAAACTACAGCATTCAGAAGTTCGCTGGTAAAAAGCGATGTGTTGGTGATGGGCGAAAATGCACTGCTCGGCGAAGCAAAATACATTCATGGTGAACTAGGCAAAGGCACTTTTACCTTTTTTGGAGGCCACGATCCCGAAGATTATCAGCACCATGTGGGCGAACCTCCCACAGA
>JAGKXC010000128.1 GCA_021151535.1 Sphingobacteriia bacterium
CAAACATCCCATCTTATTTAACATCAAACAATTAAATTAAAATTATGCTTGAATTGCATACCGGAAGCAAAAAGATTGAAATGAAATTTCCTATTTTTGGTCGATTTTATTCATAACTTCCCATCCTAATCACGAATTTGCCAACATATGCAAAGTCCTTTTTTTAAGTTCAAAGACATAAAAAGTTACTCATCCACCGAATGGTTAATCAATAACACCAAAAAATATAGGTCTGTTTTTGATATCCAAGAAATCGGTTACGTGTACTGTGAGGTTACACTTTACAACAAAAAGTACGACGAAGAAAACTGGACCTTACAAATGCAGATTAAGTGCATCGATGAGGAGAATAATGAACTTTGCGTACTGGATTGTTCTAGAACAGTGGATAAAGCTGAGCCCATTGTATATGCCCGTGAAGGTTGGGGTGTTAAATCCATCGGTAAGTATTGGAAGCCTGGTGTGTATCGCTGGGAGGCATGGGTAAATGATGAAATTTTGGCTTCAAAAATCTTCTATGTGCAAGATGTAGGGATGGTAAAAGCCGGTCAAAATCCATATTTCAAAATTGAATCTGTGAAATTGTACGAAGGCTCATCGGTGGATACAGATTTATCGAAACGCAAATATTACACTGTATTCAATGCCCTTTCTACCCGTTATGTATGGGCGGAGGTGAATTGCAAAAACTTAACCCGTAAATCGATGGAGATTCCCATCGAGTTGCATTTTAATTTCCGTACGATGAGTGGTTATACCAAGGGAGCAGTTTCTAAAATTCAGTTCGTAAAACCAGAGGATGATGAATTTACCATCACTGTGGGTTGGGGAAGCAGCATTATTGGAACTTGGACACGGGGCGATTATTTGACGGAGATCATTTTCATGGATACATTGTTGGCGCAAATGCCGTTTAGAATTGGCGATGATTACGTGGAAGCCAATGAAGAAGATTTCATTCCTTTTACCCAAATGGAGATTCAATATGTAGATGAACTGGGAAATCCTATTGAAACCGACGATTCAGATGCTGATGATTCACATAAAACGTTGGATTTCAATTCTCAAGGGTTTGAAAATGTGATGAAAGAATTGGATGCGCTTACTGGTTTGGACCCCATAAAACAAAAGATTCGTGAGTATGCTGATTATTTAAGATTTGTGGCCTTGAGGAAGGAAAAAGGTTTTGAAGAAAAAGAGAAAATCAATCTACATGCTGTATTTAAGGGCAACCCTGGAACGGGTAAAACCACAGTTGCGAGATTATTGGGCAAAATCTATAGGGAATTGGGTTTGTTGAAAACGGGCCAAGTGTTGGAGGTAGATAGAGCGGATTTGGTTGCGGAATATATAGGACAAACTGCCCCTAAAACCAAAGAAGCCATCAAACGTGCTAAGGGCGGCATTTTGTTTATCGATGAGGCATATAGCTTGGCTAGGAAAGATGATGACAACAAGGATTTTGGTAAAGAAGCCATTGAAGTTTTGTTGAAAGAGTTAACCGATGCCGAAGATATCGCCATAGTAGTTGCTGGATATCCCGAAGAAATGGATGTTTTCTTGGAATCGAATCCGGGATTGAAGAGCAGATTCGTGGTTCAATATGAATTCCCTGATTATACGCCACAGGAGTTGGTGAAAATCGCCCAATTTGCAGCGGAGAAGCGAGATGTAAAATTTGATGAGGCGGCTGTGAAAATATTCCAGAAATATTTAACGGATAAATATAGAGATCGTGATAAATTCTTTGGCAACGCGCGATTGGTGAATTCTATGGTAGATGAAGCCAAAATGAATTTAGGCTTGAGAATTATGAAATCGGAGCATCCTGAAAACTTGGATGCAGAAGCATTGAGTACAATAACCGATTTGGATTTAAAGAAGATTTTTGATCATCATAGCGGCATATTGCCTGAGATTCCCATTGATGAAGATTTATTGCGTGAGAGCATGCAAAAATTGCGTAGCATGATTGGGTTGAACCAGGTGAAACAAGATATTGAGGAACTGGTGAAGCTGGTGCGTTTTTACAAGAGCATGGGCAAAGATGTAAGAAAGATTTTCTCATTACATAGCGTGTTCACGGGTAATCCGGGTACGGGTAAAACCACTGTAGCCAGAATTTTGGCGCAGATTTATAAGGCTTTGGGTATATTGGAAAGAGGTCATTTGGTGGAATGCGATCGCCAGAGTTTGGTGGGTGGATATATCGGCCAAACTGCTATCAAAACGGCTGAACTGATCAATAAATCCATTGGGGGTGTGTTGTTTATCGACGAAGCATATTCTTTAAGTGATGGTGGAAGTTCAGATTTTGGCAGGGAAGCGATTGAGACTTTATTGAAGAGAATGGAGGATAGAAGAGGAGAGTTTATTGTTATCGCTGCCGGTTACACGCAAAATATGGAGAAATTTATGGAGTCGAACCCGGGCTTGAAGAGTCGTTTCGACCGTATTTTCCACTTCTCTGATTTCAATGCGGAAGATTTGTACACCATTGCTTTGAATCAATTGCACGATCACAATATTGTTCCTGAGCCGAAGGCGGCTGATCATTTGATGAAGTACATTGAGTTTATGTACAAAACCCGTGATAAGTACTTTGGAAATGGCAGATCGGTAAGAAAGGTGATTGAGGAGGCGGTGAGAAACCAGCATTTGCGTTTGAGCGAATTGCCCAAAACCAAGCAAACTGCCAAAGCCATTGAGACTTTGAAATTTGAGGATGTGGAAGAATTTAGCACCGATGTGAAGCCAAATAGTGCCAGCGGTGGCATTGGTTTTAGGGTGTAAATCCTATTGGAGTGAATTTTCAGGGTGAAAATCCTGCCTATCTTTGCGTTGAATGAAATCGGGTTTTCCCATAGGCGATACTTGGAAATCTGCCCTTCCTGCTTGGTTGCGATGGATGCTTTTGCATGCGTTTTTGCTGTTGATGATTCAGCAATTGGGCAGGTTGATTTGGTTTTCTGGGAATGCTTATTGGCTTCAACCTTTGGGTGTTGCATATTATTTAAAGTGCTTTTTATGGGGATTTTATTTTGATTTGCCGGTTTTGGCGTATGTGTTTTTGCCGCTTTGGTTGTGGTGGCTTATTGCGCCCAAAAGTGTATTTTCTCATCCTAAATTGTACCGTGGTTTGTTTGCTTTTTTGGCAACGTTTACGGTTGTTTTAAACGGCATTGATGCGGGTTATTCGATTATTACCAGCAAGCGAAGTGGTGCAGAATTGCTGGATATGTTGATGGATCCGAGCAACAATATTGGCAATTATATTCAAGATTATTGGTTTGGGGTAATAGGGGTGTTTGTTGCGGCGTGGGTTTTCTGGCGATATGTGCCGATGCCTAAATCGGTAGCAATTGAAACTCGTAGTGCAACCGGTTTGGCAACCGGTGCAACCCTTGAAAAAACTGCTTGGTTTCGCCCTATGGTTATAGTAGGAAGGGTGATTGTGGGGGCAGCGGTAATATTGTTTTTGGGTAGAGGTGGGTTTCGGTTACGACCGCTGCGCGCTGTAGATGCCGCCGAATTTGTTCTGCCAGAAATGGGGGCATTGGTGGTTTCAACCCCGTTTCAAATGCTATCTTCATTAAACGCTCAGGGGTTGAAACCGGTGCATTGGCTGGCAGAGGATGAGGCGGCGGCCATAGTTAAAGGTAATTCATTGTCAATTAACACCTTAACTCCCTTGAACCAATCGAACCGAAAAAATATTGTTGTGTTGGTGGTGGAAAGCTTGGCCCGCGATTATACAGGCTTCCTAAACGGTGCTCCGTATACGCCCTTCCTAGATCAACTAGCCAAATCTCCCCATACCCTTTTATTCCCCTATTGCTACGCAAATGGTACCAAAAGTATCGAAATGGCACCCTCTATTTTTGCCGGCATGCCTTCCCTGATGGAAGATTTTTATATCACTTCAGGCTTCTCAACCAACAAACTAACCAACGCATTCGGATATCTGAAAAACGCAGGCTACCAAACAGCCTTTTACCATGGCTCAAATAACGGAACCATGGGCTTTCAATCCTTCTTGAAACAAGGTGGCTTGCAGCATTATTTTGGCTTGGATCAATATCCCAAAGACCTTTACAATCAAAACTTCGATGGACATTGGGGCATCTTTGATGAGCCTTACCTCCAATATGCCCTCAATTGCATGGATACCGCTTCCAAACCCATGTTTCAAGCCGTTTTTACTCTCAGTTCTCATCACCCTTACGCCATCCCAGAAAAGTACGTATCGCAACTTCCCGGGAGCAACTTAACCGTGCAAAAAACCATCGCCTATGCAGATCTAAGCTTGCAAAAATTCTTCCAAGAAGTAGCCAAAAAATCTTGGTACTATAATACCATCTTCGTGATCACCGGCGATCATACTTCCCACGGAACATTGGAGTATTTCTATTCGCCTAGCGGACATTATGAAATCCCATTATTGGTGTTTGCACCAGGAGAATCTTCTGATTCGTTGGCCAAATGGAAACCCGCTACCCAGAAAACCATCGCCCAAACAGATATCCTTCCTACCGTTTTAAGTATGATTACCCAGCAGCCTCAATTGCGCCTGGGAATGGGCCGATCTGCCTTGGATTCACAGTACGCTGGTTATTCATTTCACAAAAATGAAGGCCTCTATTATTGTATTCAATATCCACTTGTAATGGCGATGGACGATAGAGGAGAGGTGAAGCAGTTCTATGCCCAATACCGTAATTCTAATAAAAAAGAACAGCCCAATGCCCAGCAATTGCAACAAAAAGAAGCAATAAAAAAGGCGTTGATGGCTCAAATACAAGTGTATAATCAAGTCATCAACGCCAATAAGTGGGACGATTTTTTT
>JAGKXC010000033.1 GCA_021151535.1 Sphingobacteriia bacterium
CGTGTTTATGACGCAATTCGATTGAGTGCAATTATTAGAAGCTTTGATGCAATTGTTGGATAATTCTAATATGATTGTTTATAAAAAGGGGGTGGTATAACCATCCCCTTTTTTATTTTTACGCATTGTACTAAATATAATTTCGTGACGCATTTAAAAACTTCCATTACATTCTTCAAAAACAACTATGTCTTCTTTTTGATGCAAGCAATTTTATTATATTTTGTTCTATTTAAAATTACAAATTTTAGCCACATTCATCATGTATCAAATGAAGTTTTTGAACTCTCAAAATACAAAATAAATCTTGAAGCATATAAAATCATAAGTAGCGAAAACAATCCAAAATTAATAGGGTTCTTCCCTAATCTAATTACCAAATCTAACCTCACATTTTGTTATTTGTTGTTCGTCCTTTGTGTTACAATCATTTTAAATACAATTACATATAAAATTTTTAAATACAATTTTAAAATTAATATATTTTTGTTTATACTAATTCAATTTTTAGTATTTTTCACTTTATATTTACTGTTTTTTGGAAGTCCAATACAAATGAATCTAATAGGATTTATAAGCATAATTGCTGGCACTATTTCTAATATAAACATGTTTAATGACTTAATTAAAATGTCAAATAAAGAAAGGTATCTTTTAGAAGTATTTTTAGCATTAATTGTTATTTTTATAAATCTGTGCAACTTTAGTACAACATCAATAATTACAATTGGTTTTGCTCTTCTATGTTTATTGCTTCTGAAAAAATTTAATCAAAAACTTCTATCGTCTAGTCCAATTGAATTGTCTTTTGTCTTTTTGGGGTTAAATGCTTGTTTGGCATTTTTGAGTTGGCTATAACAGATTCATAAAACAACAAACCAACTATGTGATATGGAGCTATTTAACAGTTATTTTTACATAACTGATAAATTAATAAGCATATCAACTTTCCATACACTAACTTTGTGCAATTTTTGGAGTTATGCCTAAGGATACATCATTAAGACACATTTTAATTATCGGAAGTGGACCCATCATTATTGGTCAGGCCTGTGAATTTGATTATTCAGGATCACAAGCAGCTAGAAGCTTGAGAGAAGAAGGAATTATTGTTTCTCTTATTAACTCAAATCCTGCAACAATCATGACCGATAAACTAAACGCAGATCACGTTTATTTATGGCCATTAACCCCAGAAAGTATCGAGCAAATCCTTTTAGAACATAAAACTGGCACACCTATCGATGCAGTTTTGCCAACAATGGGTGGACAAACAGCATTGAATCTTGCAAAAGAATGTGATGAATTAGGGATCTGGGAAAAACATAATTGCAGAATTATCGGCGTTAACATTGAAGCGATTGACAAAATGGAAGACCGCGAAAAATTCCGTCAATTAATGATTGAATTAGGCGTTGGTGTTGCACAAAGTCAGATTGCAAATAGCTTTCTAGAAGGAAAAGAAATTGCACAAAAAATTGGTTTCCCCATTGTTATTAGACCAAGTTACACGCTGGGTGGAACAGGAGGTAGCATCGTATATAAGAAAGAAGAATTTGATGCAGCGTTACAAAGAGGATTAGAAGCATCGCCCGTACATGAAGTTTTGGTTGAACAAGCTGTTTTGGGTTGGAAAGAATATGAATTCGAGCTTTTACGCGATAAAAAAGATGATATCGCAGTAATCTGTACAATTGAAAACTTCGACCCAATGGGTATTCATACTGGCGATAGTATTACTGTTGCTCCGGCGATGACATTGAGCGATACGGCATTCCAAAAAATGCGCGATATGGCATTCAAAATGATGCGTTCAATGGGCGATTTTTCTGGTGGATGTAATGTTCAGTTCTCTGTAAACCCTGAAGACGAAGAAATTATCGCTATTGAAATTAATCCCCGTGTTAGCAGAAGTAGTGCATTAGCGTCAAAAGCAACTGGCTATCCAATTGCAAAAATTGCTTCCAAATTAGCCATTGGTTACTACTTAGATGAACTTACAAATCCAGTAACTAAAACAACAAGTGCTTTCTTCGAACCCGCTTTAGACTATGTAATTGTTAAAATTCCACGTTTTAACTTTGATAAATTCCATGGTGCCGACACGCGCCTTGGCTTCCAAATGAAAAGTGTGGGAGAAGTAATGGCGATAGGCAGAAGCTTCCAAGAAGCATTACAAAAAGCCTGTCAAAGTTTAGAAATCAATAGACACGGTCTTGGTGCAGATTCTAAAGTTAGTAGAAATTTAGAAGAATTAATCCATGGTCTTGAATATGCTTCTTGGAATAGAATTTTCCAAGTAAAGGATGCACTGGCATTAGGAGTACCAATTAGTTCTGTTCAAAAAATCACCAAAATTGATCGTTGGTTCTTGGAACAGATTAATGATTTGGTTAAAACAGAAACTGAAATAAGAAGATACAATGCTGAAAACATACCTGTTTCTTTATTAAAGCAATCTAAAGAAAAAGGATTCTCTGATGAGCAAATCGCTTGGTTAATGGGTGGCAATACCACTGCAGAACATATTTACGAAAAAAGAAAACAATGTGGAATCACCAGAGTCTATAAAATGGTAGATACATGTAGTGCGGAGTTTCCATCGCCTACAAACTATTTCTATTCTACATTCGACGGAGAAAACGAAAGCATAAAATCTGATAAAAAGAAGATATTTGTTTTAGGTTCTGGCCCTAATAGAATTGGCCAAGGAATTGAATTTGATTACTCCTGTGTACATGGAATTTTAGCAGCCAGAGAAAGTGGTTATGAAGCAATAATGATCAATTGCAATCCAGAAACTGTGAGTACGGATTTTGACATGGCGGATAAGCTTTATTTTGAACCTATTTATTGGGAACATTTAATTGAATTAATTGAGTTTGAAAAGCCAGAGGGAGTAATTGTGCAATTGGGCGGTCAAACTGCATTAAAACTTGCAGAGAGATTCCATGAAAAAGGGATAAAGATTATAGGAACATCTTTTGATAGCATGGATATTGCCGAAGATCGTGGAAGATTCTCAGACTTATTAGCTGAATTAGAGATTCCATATCCAAAATATGGTGTTGCGATAGATGCTGAGGAAGCCATTGTAATAGCCAATCAAGTTGGTTACCCGGTGCTGGTTAGACCAAGTTACGTTTTGGGTGGCCAAGGTATGGTAATCGTAATAAATGATGAAGAATTAGAGACAGCCGTAGTTAAATTATTGGGTGATTTACCTGGAAACAGAGTATTAATTGACCATTTCTTAGATCGGGCTGAAGAATCAGAAAGTGATAGTATTTGTGATGGCGATGATGTACATATCATTGGAATGATGGAGCATATTGAGCCCGCAGGAATTCACTCAGGTGATTCAAGTGCTGTGTTGCCACCTTTCTCATTAAGTGATAATGTAAAAGAACAAATGGCAACCTATACAGAAAAAATAGCCAAGGCTCTTCAAATAAAAGGTCTTTTAAATATTCAGTTTGCTATAAAAAACGAAAAAGTATATGTGATTGAAGCCAACCCACGTGCATCAAGAACAGTTCCTTTCATCTGCAAAGCTTATGATGTTCCATACGTAAACATTGCTACAAAAGTTATGTTAGGTGTTAACAAATTGAAAGACTTTACGATTCCAGCAAGGCCTGCAGGGTATGCAATAAAACAACCTGTTTTTAGCTTTAACAAATTCCCAGGTGTAAGCAGGGAATTAGGTCCAGAAATGAAGAGTACGGGTGAAGCAATTTTGTTTATTAAGGATCTTAAAGATCCCGTTTTCAGAGAACTTTACAAACAAAAAAGCATGTATTTGAGCCATTAAAAATTTTTTTTGGCATAGTATTTGGCAATGGCTGATTATAAAAATGCAGCCATGAAAAATTTATTACTTCTAATCCTCAGTTTAATCAGCGTGCAGCTATCGCAAGCACAAGCTGTTCAAGACTTTACTCATGGTATTTTTGTAGAAAATCAAGCATTTGTTAGTAATCCATCTCAATGGCTAGGAAAAGTTATTGAATTACGCAACATCCCATACGTTGGCACCAAGCCGAGTAATGTTAACACCAATAGAGCACCGTTAAACAATGGTCCGGTTAACAACTCACAATCTCCCAAGGAATCACAAACAGTTTTTACTCAACCAACTAGTCCTGGTGGAAATACCACATTAAATCTAAGCAACTGCCCAAATTTAGATGGATATTCAACCCAAATTTTCTCTGTAACCCCTAACCAAAAAGTATGCTTTATTTTAACCTCAGCCGTTGCTAAGCAACTGCCTGCTCGAAGTTCAAAATTGGCACTTTACGTTTATTGTAAACCCGATGGAACGTTTGAAATTAAAAGAGTTAAAAGAATAGGATAAGCAATCAACAAATCAATATCTTTGAATATAAAAACAACAACATTATGAAAAAACTAATCATTTCATCCCTGTTTATAGCCATACTTGGTGTTTCATATAGCCATGCTCAAGCAGTGCAAGATTTTACGCACGGTATCTTTGTAGAAAAAGCAGATTTTGCCAAAGATCCAAGCAAATTCTTAGGCAAAGTAGTAGAATTAAAAGAGATACCATTTGCACCGGTTAAAGTAGTTACGCCAACAACAAAGCCTAAAGCTGCAAGTCCTATCCAAAAAACACCTGTTAAACAAAGTGGTGTTAACACGCAAGCACCCAGCACAAATTCCAATATTTCTGCTAGTACTACTCCAGCTAGTTCACCAGGTGCAGCAAACAACGGAAGTTCTATGGATTGTCCAGCAATCAAAGGTTTTACTGCTCAGATCATTCATGTAACACCTACATGGGGTCCATGCATGAGCATTAGCAATACTGTAAAAAATCAATTTCCTAAGCAAGCTTGCAACATTGATATGTTTGTATTTTGTAAGCCTGATGGCACTTACGAAATCAAAAGAGTTCGTGCTTCAAAATAATAAGCCTTATGGTTGCTCTAACAATAAGTTTATTGGGCAACCATTAGCATTTTAGCTATTCTATCCTCGATTTTCTCAGAGGAAAGTTGCTCTCTCATTCTATCTACAATTAAACCAAAACAGAACGGCGTTGGCTTGTTGATTTCTTGCAACAATAGTTCTTTGCCATTAATTCTATTTAGCGCTTCTGAAATTCGGCTTACTTGTAATTGTTGAAGATAAACTTCATTTCGAGCTTGCTGCAACAATAAATTGTCAGGCTCATAATCAGAAAAAACCTGGTAAAACAATTTTGCACTCGCTTGCAAATGCCTCGCTTTCACTTGTTTATCAGGCCTTCCCTTGAATAACAAACCGCTTATTACAGCTATATCCGAAAATTTGCGTTTGCACATTTCCGAGTAATTAGCGCATTGCTCAATATCCTCGGTTAAACATTCCAACGTGAAAATATCCAATTCCAATGCTGTTTCAATAGGGATTTCCGTATCGCACAATAGCTCAAATCCATAATCATTCATTGAAATACTAAAAGTTAACGGTACAATTTTGCCTATTCTATAAGCTAATAACATCGCCAAACCTTCATTTACCAATCGCCCTTCAAAAGGAAAAACAAATAAATGATGCCCTTCATTCGAATGATATGATTCGATCAACATTTGGTTGGATTTGGGTAAAACACTTCGTTGTTTCTGCACTTCCATTAATGGAATTAACATCTGGATTTCTGGCTTCAAATTATCTTCTTCAGGGCGATAAGTGTTAAACTCCTGTACTTGTTTTCGTATCAAGTGAGACAACTCAGACGATAAACTCAATCGCCCGCCCATCCAAGAAGGAACAATCGCTTTTTTTGCCTCTGATTTGCGCACCAAGGCAATATTTCCATCTATTTTAACAAATGATAACACTCTACCTGCAAAAACAAAATTATCGCCCTGTTTTAACTTAGAGATAAAGTATTCCTCAATTGATCCTAAAATCCCTTTGCCCATTTGCTTCACCAAAACAGATTGATCGGATACAATTGTACCAATAGAAAGGCGATGCATCATGGCTAATTTTCTGCTTTGGATTTTGTAAACACCGTCTACAAATTCAAGCTTTCTATATTCGTCGTACTGCGATAATGCTTTTGAATTTCCCTCCAAGAAAGCCAGTAAATCGTGAAAATCAGTCCGCTTTAAACCACTGAAACAATATGTATTTTTCACTGATTGAAAGAGTGCTTCCTCATCAAATCCATCTGAAACAGCCAATGTGCATATGAATTGCAAAAGCACATCATAGGCTAAAGTAATCGGTTCTCTCGATTCCACAAATCCCGAATCAATGGCATCTTTAATAGCGAGTGCATCTAATAACTCCAAACTATTGGTAGGTAAAAAGTAAATTTTACTTGGAGCATCTGGTCTATGACCCGATCTACCCGCACGCTGAATAAACCTTGCTACACTTTTGGGACTACCAATTTGGATAACTGTATCCACCGGCCTAAAATCAACTCCCAAATCCAAACTACTTGTACAAACAACAGCCTTCAATAACTCCTGATGCAATGATTGCTCAACCCAACCCCGCACTTCTGGATTCAATGATCCATGATGGATAGCTATTCTTCCTGCCAAATCCGGATTTTCATCCAATAGATTCTGATACCATGTTTCACTTTGTCCTCGGGTATTTGTGAAAATCAAAGTGGTACACGCAGATTCAATAATCGGAATTACTTTTGGTAACAACATTAAACCCATATGGCCACTCCAAGGAAATTTTTCAATGGATTCAGGCAGGATAGTATGAATTTCTAGTGTTTTTTTCTGTTGTACTTGAATCAATTCCTGCTCTGTTTTGGGAACTGATGCCAACAAAACATCCATCGCTTTTTGCAGGTTTCCAATGGTAGCAGATATACCCCAAATCCTTAATGAAGGTTTTAAATTCTTAAGCCAAGAAATCGCCAATTCCATTTGCACTCCTCTCTTTGAAGAAAGGAGTTCATGCCATTCATCTACTACAATCAATTCCAAGTTTGCGAAATACTTATCGTAATTTTTAGAAGCGAGCAATAAATGGAGGGTTTCAGGTGTGGTTACCAAACATGCAGGAGGCTTGGTTTTAATCTCATTTCTGGTTTTTGAATTTGTATCTCCAGTTCTAACCAAAACTTTAAAATCAGGATCAATCGTATTTGCTGCATATTGCAAAGCATCGGCGATATCATTACTTAGCGCCTTTAGTGGTGTAATCCATAACAAGAAAACACCTTTTTTAGATCGATTTTTCTGATAAGCGTCAATAATCGCAGGCAAACCAATAGAATAGGTTTTACCCATTCCAGTTGGGGCATTAATTAAACCAGAATTTCCTTGAAAATATGCATTTGCAGCCGCAATTTGAAAATCAGCAGCCGACCAATTTTTTTCAGAAAACCATTGATTATAGATTGTTTTCCAATGCATTTCAGAGTACTTAAGTAAGAAACAAATTACTCCAAAGATGGATTGAAAATCAACCTTAATATTATGACAATTTTAAAGTTTAAAGATTACTCTTTATCGCCTTGATTGCTAGGATTTTCCTTTGGCGGATTTCCATTCGTAGATTTTGGATTACGATTGAAATTGCGTTGTTGGTTATCTCTTCTTTGCGAATTGTTTCCTTGTGCATTGGGTGGTCTATTACCACGGTTGGAATCATTTCGCTGATTAGGATTTTGCGGACGACGTTCATTCTGGTTTGGCTGTCCACCATTGGGTTGATTGGGTCTGTTATTCCGATCTCCTTGCCCAGGATTCCTATCTCTTCTATCGTTATTGTTATTAGGGCGATTATCTCTTGGAGAATGGTTGCGATTTTGATTTTGATTTCTATCTCTTTTATCACCACCAGGTCTGCGATCATTTCTATCACCACCGCGATTATTTCTATTGTCGCGGTTATTTTTTGGGCGATCAAACTGACCGGTTTTAAAGCCATCATCACCTTTTAATAATTCATCATTTCCTATAAAATCAGCGACATCTTCTCCAGCACCTTGAATTTTCTCAAGAACAGCACTTGCCGGAGCTAAGTCTTGTAATTGAGCTACTTGCTTACCCAATTTATTCTCTTCCATGCACTCATTCACTTTATCTACTTCCAATGCCACCCAAGTTTGACTATCTTCATAGGAAAACCAAATTAGTTTCTTAAGAATATCCGTTTTTCTGGCATAAGCCACGCCATTAACGGTATCGAGCTTTACAATTTTGGCCTTAGGGAAGGTATCAATGGCTTCAACATATTGGTCTAATTCATAATTAAGACAACATTTCAACCGCCCGCATTGACCGGACAATTTTTCCATATTGATACTCAGATTCTGTACCCTTGCTGCACCTGTATTTACTTGTTTATAATCAGTTAACCAAGTGCTACAACACAATTCTCTTCCACAAACACCAGTACCACCTAAACGAGAGGCTTCCTCGCGGTAGCTGATATGTCGCATTTCAATCTTAACTTTAAATTCATCAGCATATTTTCTGATTAATTCACGAAAATCGACACGACTTTCTGCGGTATAGAAGAAAATCACTTTTCTACCATCGCCCTGCATTTCGATATCAGAGATTTTCATTTGGAGATTCAGCGAAAAGGCGATGGTTCTAGCACGTTCCAGAGTAGCATTCTCTTTGGATTTTGCTTCCTCGTACTTTTCCATATCTTTTTCAGATGCCACTCTGAGAATGGGGCGCATTTCCTCATCATCTTCTCTAACGCGATATTTTTTTAATTGCAAACGAACGATTTCGCCTGTGGCAGAAACTGTACCTACATCAAAACCTATACTACTTTCAACAACAACATGATCGCCGGTAAAAAGATCAAGGCCTTGAGAATTTCTAAAAAACTCTTTTCTACTACCTTTAAATCTTACCTCTACAATATTGAACACCTGATAACCATCAGGAAGTTCCATGTCTTTAAACCAATCGTATACGTTTAATGCATTACAGCCACTGGTTCCGCACGTACCATTGCTTTTGCATCCTTTCGGTGCACATCCGCCACTCTTAGTTCCACAAGAAGAACAAGCCATAATTTTTAAAATTCTTAACTTACAAAGTTAGTCTATCGAAGGAAGCTTTCCTTGGTCTTTATCAGAATTTGCAAAAACCCACAATTTTTGACCAATAAAATTGATAATCATACCCACAACTGTAGCCACCAAAACAGCAATTAACTTATCACTTTTTATGGCGAATAATTGATGTTGAACAGCATTAACGCCATTCAAATCAGCGGTTTTCACACTTACTATTTTCCAATAATTATCTGGAAGCTGTTTCAATAAAATTCGATTCAACATCACATTCACCCATGCACTGAAAGTGTAAAGTATAGCATATTTTGTTCGAACATTAGACAAACTAAAGCCCAATTTCAATGACTTGGCAGAGAAAGAATAGTTACTTTTTGCAGTATTTCCCCAAGTCCAAGATTTATTCAACTTATAATTCACCAAAGTTGCGACGGCGATAGCGATTATTCTAGACAAGGTTGTTTCCCAAGCTGCCAATTCGGTTAATCCGTAATAGCAGCAAAGATCAACAAAGAAACTCAAGCCTCCCACAAAGGCGAATTTTGTTAAGGCGATATATGTTTTAGACGATATCAAAGTGATGATTTTAATTGGATGATTCTAATGTTTGGATTAGATAATGACCATCAAAGGTAATATCGGCTCCTAAAATGAGAGATAAATTTACGGGCAAATGGCCGCATGGTAATCCACAAATTATTGGAATATTGAAATTATTTGCAATTTCTTCAAGTGTGCTTAAATGTGAGATTCCAAACGGTATGGTATTGTCTTTCAATTCTGATATTCCCCCTACCAAAAGCGCTGAAATTTTATCAAAAACACAATTATTTAAAAGAGTTGTAATCATGCGGTCGATATGATATTGATATTCATCAAGATCTTCAATAAATAAAACAGGTTTGTTATTTAGTTGAAAAAGGTTTGATCCTTGTAATGAATAGATCAAGCTCAAATTGCCCCCTAATAACTTTCCATTAAACTCTTTTTTATTGAATATCATTAATTTATCTGTATTTATTTCAACTTTTTGTTTAAATAAAACCATCTCTAAAGAGTTCAACGACTGTAGAAATTCATTTGAATTATTCCATTGTACGGCAACAGGAGCATGAATGGTAGGCCATCCCAAATTATTTAGCCAAAAATGAAGTACCGTTACATCACTAAACCCAATGAACCACTTGGGGGTAAAATTTCTTAAGTCTATTAAAAGTGCGGGGTTCAATTCTTTCAAAGCAAACAGGGTTCTCATACTTCCATATCCACCTCTGGCACAAAACACTGCTTTTGCCGTGGGATGGGCAACTGCCCAGATTAGGTCTTGGGTTCGTTGCATATCGGTACCTGAAAATTGATGAAATTCTTGATATAAATTGGGCGATTCTTCAACTATAAAACCTTGGGCGCTAGCCCATTGAAAAAAAGCATATAATTCTTCTTTAGCTACTTTTCTGGCAGGTGCAATTACAAGAACGGTATCACCAGGCTTCAAGTTATTCATGAGATTCCTTCCATTTTTGCAACTGATTTTCGGCATCTTGCAAACGGTTCAACGATAAATCAATCAGGCTTTGTGCCTCGTTTAGCAGTATTTCAATTTCAGACAATGTAACCTTACCAGAATCCAGAAGGCCTAGTATTTCTTGTATTCTTGATTGAGCAGTTTCAAAAGTAATTTCTTTGTTTTCCATTTTAATTTTTCAATTTGTGATTTACTATTACTTGAGCGATACCATCCTTAAATTGAATTTCTAAGATTTCATTTTCAGAGATTTCATCTATAGATTCTACAATCTTAGCATTTTTACGAATCAATGCATATCCCCTATTTAAGGTATTTATGGGTTGCAACAAATTCAATTGAGACTTTATATTAAGTAAAACTTGCTTTCGTTGTTGTAGATTCCATTGAGCAGATTTTACAAATTGTTGTAATACTTGTTGATTGTATTGGGTTTTAACCAACAAAAATCTTTCTACTCGTTGGATCATTTCCACTTTTGCATTTTGTAACCAAGACAGAAATTCAGCAGCCAATTCTACCAAATAATTGGCACATTTTGTTGGTGTCTTTAATGGAGCGTTTGCCAATTCATCGGCAATAGACACATTACGTTCATGTCCGATGCCAGTAAATACCGGCAACTGTGATTTGGCCACAGAAAGTGAAACTTCATGGGAATCAAAAGCCGAAAAATCTGTTTGAGCACCACCGCCTCTTACCAATACGATGGCGTGAAATTGCTGTAGATTGTTAATTTGATCGATGGCTTTTGAAATGGCGGCCGCGGCCAAATCTCCCTGTACTTGCACATCAAAAAGGGTAATTTGAAAAGCGATTTTATAGGGATTATTTTGGAGTTCATGAACAAAGTCGCGATATCCATCACTATTATCTGCGGCGATTAAGGCAATATTTTGAACAACTTTGGGGCGTTTTACAAATTGATTAGCAGAATAATATCGCCCGTCTCTAAACCAGACTTTGTCCGGATATTTCTCGCATAAAAACTGCAAGGTTTGATCACGTTGCTGAGAGATCTGACCCAAAGTAAAAGAAGCATCAATCTCATGAATCACCAATCGCAGTCCATACTTTGCATTATAACCTAAACTCACCAGCAAGGCCAGTTTGAGATTCTTCGAAAAACTGGTTCCAGTAGTTTTTTCAAACTGCCATACTTTATGCAAATTATTTCGCCAAATCGCTGCACCCACGCTAGCTACAACAACTTCATCGGCTTTTTCGATCAGGGTTAAAAAAGCATATCCTCTATCCTTGTAAACTTTTACATCTGTAGTTTCGGCAATAACCCAAAACTGTCTATCACCAAATACTTGATCCAATGAATGTTCAACAACATTCAAAAAGGCCGATAGTGGTATTGGCTGGATGCTGTTACTCATTTTTTTCTTACCATCATGGATGTTTGCGACATCACAGTGGTCATCTCCGAATTTCTAGCATCGCTGTAATATTCAAATCGGGGCCCTTGAAACAAATTGCCCGATTGATTTAATTTATCCAAGTATATTTTCCAATGAGGCAAAGATTCTCCGATAGGGGAGTTCACAATGCCTTTATAATAATCTCCTTCTGGAATTTCATAATACTGCAAAGCGTTAGCTTTTCTTATTCTCACAGGGATCCCAATAAATACTTTGGTGATTTCTGTGGGTGACTTTAGTGATTGATCATCAAGGTAAATAACGGTTAAGGTGCCGCTAATAATCAAATTCTGTTGTTGAATTACACGGGTTATTTCGGGCAACAAATTGGCTATTGTTGCTGGAATATTTTTCACAGTTAAGGCAACTTCCTTTCCTAAAACTTTCATTGCCGGGCGATGGGTTTCTTTGATAAAAGATTCAGCATCAGAAACAACGATATCTTTCCCCACTTCTACGGGTGTAGTATCGATATTGGTAGAAGATTGCTTAAGTGTATCGGCAGAATCCGTAGATGAATGATTTGACTGACAGGCAGATAGATAGGCGATAGCAACTGCGCAAAAAATCCAAATTACTTTTTTCATAATTATCTTTAGCAAATTAAGTGAATTTGAAGGTTTTTAAACTGCTTTTTGCCTTTTTTAATGTAGGTTTGTAGTATGAAATTTCTTGTTGAAATAGAGATTTTACCTTTAAAAGGTTTATTGGATCCTCAAGGAAAAGCTGTTGCTAGTGGTCTTCCTAGAATTGGTATTGAAAACGCATCCAATGTTCGTATTGGTAAATTTGTTACCATGGAACTTGAGAGCAACAATGAGGAAGAAGCGTATGCAACTGCTGAAACTGCTTGTAAATCGTTGTTGGCCAACCTAATTATGGAAGGTTATCAAATTAGAATTTCAAAAATCTAATTTGTTTTCATCGCCCAAAAAAAAGAAAACTCATTCATTAAAAGTGATATGATTATTTACAACGTTACATGTAATTTGGATGCGAAACTTGCGCCTGAATGGTTAAATTGGATGTTGGAAGAACATATTCCAGAAGTAATGCAAACTGGATGTTTTACGGATTGTAAAGTTTTAAAATTAATCACCGAAGCTTCTGATAATCAAGGTGTTAATTATGCCATTCAATACACATCTTCAAGCATGGAAGATTACATAAATTATCGCGACAACTTCGGTCCGAGCATGCAGCAAAAAACAAAAGCAAAATATGGCGATCAAGTTTTGGCTTATCGCAGTTTATTGGAAGTTGTAAAGTAAATCATTTTAGTTTGATGAAACTTAAATCATCAACCCCATAATTATCTTAAAATGTCGGCAATCAAACACCTACAAGTACATCAAGTCACTGCCGATATAGATTCGTATCTAATCATAGATGTTAGAAGTGAGGGAGAATTTTACAAAGCGCATTTACCCGGAGCAATCAACATTCCAATATTAAAAGACGAAGAAAGGAAAATAGTTGGCACCACTTATAAACAAAAAGGGCGGATTGAGGCTGTACGGGTTGGTTTAAGTTTGGTAGGTCCTCATTTTGCGGAAGTTTATGATACTTTGCGCGCAGCCATCGAATCAACTGATAAAAAAATTGTTTTTTATTGCTGGCGTGGAGGATTAAGAAGTCATATTGCATCAACCATAATGGCATGGGGAGGATTTCCGATTCATGTATTACAAGGTGGATATAAATCATATAGAAACTGGGTTCATGAAACCATCGCCAAGGAAAGAAAATGGATTGTACTTGGTGGTAAAACAGGATCAGGGAAGACACAAATTTTGCATGAACTCAAAAAAGTTGGATTACAAATTATTGATTTAGAGGGATTAGCCAATCACAAGGGGAGTACATTGGGTGGCATTGGCTTTCCGCCTCAACCCAGCACTGAAGGATTTGAAAACATGTTGGCTTGGGAGCTGAAAGATTTTGACGTAAATGAGCCAGTTGTTGTTGAAAATGAGAGTAAACGAATTGGTGCCTGTGTTTTGCCTCAAGATTTATGGAATCAAATCCAAGGCGCCAACGTAATTGATATTTTAACGGAAAAGGAAAGCCGAATTACCCGATTATATCAAGAATACGCTCATTTACCATTAGACGAATTAAAAGAGCAAACAGGAAAAATAAGAAAGCGTTTGGGCGGTCAGAACGAACAAGCAGCACAGGTAGCTTTGGATTCTGGCGATTTTATCGAATGGATAAAAATCTTGCTTGTTTATTACGATAAAACTTACACCCATTCGCAACAAAGTGAGGATCAAAAAATGATTCCTTTTGAATGGCAATGGAAGGGAGATTTACAAAACATTGCCGACGAAGAATTGTTGATAGAACTAAGAAATTTCATTAAAAATGGACTTAAAAAATAAAGTAGCGGTAGTTACAGGAGCGAACAAGGGTATTGGATTACATTGTGTTACTCAATTATTAGCGGAAGGGGCTAAGGTTTATGGTATTTGCAGAAGTGGCTGCAGTAAGCAACATGAAAATTATCGTTGTATTCATGGCGATGTAAGCAATTTTACATCTATTGAAGCCGCGTTTAACGAAGTACTCAAGGAACATAATCAGATCGATATTTTGATCAATAATGCGGGTTTGGGATATTTCGGACATTGCGAAGATTTACCATTAGAACAATGGCATGAAATGTTCAATACAAATGTTTCAGGATTGTTTTATGCTTGCAAAATGGTGCTTCCAGGTATGAAAAAACAAGGATTGGGTCATATTATAAATATCTCTTCTATTGCAGGGTTAGAAGGTTATCAGCAGGTAAGTGGATATTGTGCCACGAAATTTGCTGTTAGGGGTTTCAGCGATGCCCTTTATAAAGAAGTAAGAGACTTTGGCGTTAAGGTTACCTGTATTTACCCAGGTTCTGTTAAAACAGATTTCTTCAGACACAATGATAGCATTACACCTCACGACAACATGTTGATGCCGGAAGACGTTGCATCACAGATTTTGTGGTGTTTAAAAACACCTAACAATTTCCATAATGTGAATGTGGAAATTCGCCCATTGAAACCAAGAGGTTAATTAAAAATTATTTGATAAAAGTGGCCATTTCGATGGCCATTTTTTTTGCTTCCGCTGCTGCCGCTTCTGCAAAATCTTCTTCTGAAGAAGCATACAAAATACTTCTGGAAGCATTGATAAGCAAACCGATATCTTTATTAGCGGCAGCATTGGTTATATCTTCAAGTGATCCACCTTGTGCACCAACACCGGGAACCAATAAAAAGTGATTGGGTATTAACTCTCTAATTTCTTTAACTTTTTCTGCACGTGTAGCACCAACAACAAACATCAATTGTTCTTCAGTACCCCATTTGCATACGGTTTCAATCACCTTTTCGTAGAGTTTTTTGCCTTCGTATTCACTGATTTGAAAATCTGCATGGCCCGCATTAGAGGTTAAGGCCAAACATATTACCCATTTGTTTTCAAACTCTAAGAAAGGCCTAATACTATCTTCACCCATATAAGGGCTCACGGTGATGGCATCAAAAGGTAAAGTTTCAAAGAATGCTTTTGCATACATGGAAGAAGTATTGCCTATATCGCCCCGTTTCGCATCAGCGATTTTCAGCGTATTATCAGGTAAATAACTCAAAGTTTCTTCCATCCACTCCCAACCTTCTCTTCCATATTGTTCGTAGAAGGCTGTATTAACCTTATATGCAACACTATAGGCAGAAGTAGCTTGAATAATTTCCTTGTTAAAATTTAACAAACCTTTGCCATCTCGAGACAACGAAACCGGCAGCTTTTCTATCTGTGTATCTAAACCCGTGCACAAGTATGATTTCTTGGCGTTTATCTGACTAATAATTTCTTGTTTGTTCACAACACTGCAAAGAAACGAAGTAAAATGCGATTCAAAAAATAATAACTACATTCGTATAAAATGAGATTTATCAAGTTTATTGGGCTAATTGTTGTTGTTTGGTCCACCCATCTTCAAAGTCAATCTGTACAAATTGGAAGTGGGTATATCACTGGCACAATCGGCGGACCATACAGTGCGTCTACTCTAAGAGATACCCAATATTCTCGGTTTGCGTATATTTTTCCAAAGAGTGTTTTAGGGAATATTTTTCACGGCGATACGATTGTTTCTGCTGAGTTTTTCAGGGTTGCAGGAGCGGTTCCCGATAGCAATTCAAGTATTAGTTTTTGGTTCGGCAACACCAGTCGTTCAGACTTTGGCACTGGAAAGATTTCATTTATAGGAGAAACCAAGAACGCAACATTGGCCATTCAAACGAAACCGGTGAATATATTTGGTCCGGATGAAAAGTTTTACAGTATTAAATTCTTAAAAGGATATAAATACGACAGTTTAAAAGGCGAAAACCTCACATTATTTATTGAATATAAGCAATGGAAAAAACCAAAATCAGGAATTACCTTTTATTTAGAAAACAACAATAGCGTTTCTGGATATGCCAATAACCAAACAAAATATTTTGCGGGTGGCGCTAATATTGACAGTTTACCAAGCAGTACATCATATCACCCTACAATAATTTTCAATTTCCCCAAAATTAATCAAGACGCCTATATTCAAAAAGTATATACGTTAGGCAAAATCCCTTTGCCCTTAGGAAAACCAGATAGCGTTCAGGTTTTAATTAAAAATGTGGGTAAAAAGTCTCTTTCAAATTTTCCTATTTACACGTATTCGAAAGGCAGTAATATTCAATCAGATTCATTTAAGATCAACCTCAATTACGGTGAATCAAAAATATTCACTGTCCCCTCATTAAACCCTACTAAAAACGGCTTAGACAGCGTATTCATCTCCTCAAAAGACATTAACGCCTCTAACAATATTGGGGTAAGTTATCGTTTGGGAAATCCAAATGTTTACAGTTATAGAGATATTACAGATGCGCCTGCGCCGGGCGGTATAGGTTTTAACGGAACAACAGGAGATTTTGTAGCTCGATTTTATTCTGCAGGTTCCAAATACATTAACCAAGTTACAGTAACTTTTGGAGGTTCTGGCGATCCATTCCGGGTTGGAATTTGGGAATTCAACAAAAACACTCGAATGCCTGGAAAGCTTATTTATCAAAGTGATTCTTTAATATCCAAATTAGGCAATTACATTTTAGACTTTAAAAAACCTGTTCTTGTGAATGGCAGTTTTTTTGTAGGCGTAAGACAACTTGATGTAAACAACGTAGGTTTTGGTTATCAAATGGAAGACCCTGTTAGACCCAAAACTTTTTTCTATTCAGAACCTTTAGGTGATACAAATTGGGTAGATTTCCATCCGGATGCACCTTATAAATTCCTTATCGAACCTAGGCTTCAAGCAGATTATGATTTTGCTGCAATTTCAGCTTTATCTCCCAAGGATAGTTTAAATATTTATAAAAAAGACACGATTGCACCATCAGCAATCTTTGGCAACATTGGCGTAATTTCTCCAAAAGACTCTTGTACATTCAATTGTGAAATTTACGGACCCAATGGATCAAGAATCTATAAAGCAAATATCAAAGACACCCTTTCCTCAGGATTAAAAAGAACATACTCATTCCCAAAAACCTTTGTTCCAAGTCAGTTTGGTGAACATAAATTATTGTTTTATTGCAGCTATGGTAAAGATAGTATTCTTGACAATGACACGCAGCAATTAAAATTCTATGTTGGGGTAAAACAGGATGTTACGATATCTACTGTTTATGATCCAGTAAACAACAACCGTTATGAGTATCAAGTAGACACCTTAATGCCATTGGCAACTGTTACCAATATTGGTTATGACGCAGTGTCAATGTTTATTGTTAGATGTAAAATGATGAAGGGCAACAAAGTGATTTATAATCAGTCACAATCATTGGCTTTACCAAAATTTCAATCAAAGATTCTTTACTGGAATACTACTAAATTTAGCGACACTGGCGATATTTCTGTTTATTTCATTACTGAATACAGTAAAGATGCGAATCGCAAAAATGATACAGCCATACGAAGCATTCGTGTTTTCAAATTACTTGATGTTGGCATTGATAGTATACAAAATCCCAAAGCCAATAATTACTATGATCTTGGCAGTACTATAACCATTCAATATGGACTATTCAATGACGGTGCAATCAAAGCATGGCAAGTTCCTATTAAATGTAAGATTTACGACCAGTCAGGGAAGCAAGTATTTAATGATTCGGTAAAGTACGATATCGAAATGTACTCACGTTACACTTTATACTGGTTGAAGAAATTTACGCCAAAATCAAAAGGAATTTACCGAATGGTAATCAGCGCGTCGGATGCATTAGATAAGTTCAAATACAACGATAGTTTGGTAAGATTATTTGTGGTTGGCCGACCATATGATATCGCCCTGAAAGCAATTTTACAACCCAAGAACAATGATACCTTGAAAGTTGGATATGGTTATTTTACTCCTTCTATTACATTGCAAAACAATGGATTAAACAAATCTACCTTCCCTCTATCTATTCAAATTTTTTATGAAGGATTTAAAGTACACTTTGAGATTATTAACAAAACGATGGATACGGGTATAATTGAAAATTATTCATTCCCAACCAACTTTTCACCGCCTTACACAGGCAAATATCAAATCGTATACATAAGCAATTTATCTGGCGATGTTTATAGGAAGAATGACACTTTAAGAGCAGAATTTTTCGGCGAAATTGGCAAGGACGCATATCCCCATGGAATATCGGTGAATGACGGGTGGAAAAACTTTGATGTAACCGATAGTTTAAAATTGCTCAAAGTGCATTACACCAACCAGGGAAAAGATTCCATGAAAAATATAAAATGCTTGGTACAAGGATTTTTTAATGGAAATCTAAGTTTTGAGCAGAAGAGTAATATCACATTGGCTGCTAATAGTGTTGATTCTATTGATTATAACTTACAAATAGGATTTGGCAAAACAGGAACATTGTTGGTTAGAAGCATCACCATATCTGGAACTGATCAAAACCACAAAAATGATACAACATTTGAGTATTTCGATGTTCAGTACAACAAAGACGTTGCGATAATAAAAATTGAGAATCCCGGTACAAGCAACATCCCAGACACAACTACTACTTGGCATCCTGTAGTTTGGTGCAGCAATTTGGGATTAAAAGATTCAAGTAAAACCAGTGAATTACACTATGTTATTTATTCTTTGGATTCGAGTAAAGAAATAAACCATTGGGTAAAACCATTAAACAGTATTCTTTCGGGTGATACAATCCAAATTGGTTATGATTCTTTTCAAATAAAACATGCTGGATGTTACAGTTTACAGGTATTTATCGGTAAAGCGGTAGACGGGAATGCGAAAAACGACACCTTCAAATTGTTGTATTGTATAGAAAAAAACAACATTAAAAACTTGAAAAGGGAGGTTGGAATTAATCCCAATCCAGCCGATCAATATTTCAGCATTCAACAGATGTTTCATACTCCATATCGGATCTGCTTGCGAGATTATACTGGTAAAATCGTGCGCAATATTCAACCAACAACAGACGTAATTTTCACTGACGGATTAAGTAATGGTGTATATATTTTAACGATTGAATCAGAACAAGGTTTAATTTCGCGTAAAGTAATTATCCAGCACTAACATGTTTCAAATTATTATTAAGAATAGAATTCAGTTTTTGGGTTCTATATTCATGACATCTATTGCAGTGATGGCCTTAATGAGTTCTTGTGGTGGTATCAAGCCAGAAAAACCCAGTACTACAAATCAGGTACTTGCAGTAAAACCATTACCCAGCATTAGTTCTAACATCAACATTCCGATCAAGGTGGAATTAAAGCCTTTTATCAAAATGGCCGATGATGCTTTTCCGAAAGAATTTAAAGGTTCAGACAAGCCATGCAGCGGATTGCGATATGATTTTAAGGTTCAAAGGCAGCCTATTCAAATTAGCGGCAAGGGTAAAACTGTCTTTTTAGGATTAAACATGGCTTATGGTTTTAGCGGCGAGTATTGCGCTGCATGTATTATGGAAACCTGTGTAAACCCTCCTATTCCTTTCAGTTGTGGATGGAATGAAAGTTTGAGAAGGGTGAATATTCAATTGAAAAGTGATATTGATATTTTGCCCAATTACCGCATCAAATCTGTATCTAGTTTTACAGATTTAAAACCCATTGATCCTTGTGCCATTACCTTTGCTAACATAAACATTAACAATGTTTTATTAAGTCAGATTAAACCTGAAATGGGCAAATTTGCTAAGATGATTGATGCGGAGATCGCCAAGCAAGATTTAAAACCCTATGTTGAGCCAGTTTGGAAGGCGTTGCAAGAAGATATCAAAATTGACATGGTTGGATATTTGCGTTTTCAACCTCAATCCTTGAGCATGGGCGAAATCAACATGGATGG
>JAGKXC010000034.1 GCA_021151535.1 Sphingobacteriia bacterium
GATGGTATAGAAAGAATTGGCCGTTGGTAAAGCATAAACAGTATCGCCGGTGGTTGTATTCAAACCAGTTGCTGGAGACCATGTATAAGTTTTAGCACCCGATGCTACCAATTTCGCTGGTGTTGTACCACCCACGCAAACCGCGGTATTGTTTGGGGTAACCCTAATTACCGGAGCAGTACCAGTTACAAAGTAAATTTTAATCCACTTTGATGTATCATACTGACCTGATTGGTTACAATAGCTAATTACCCTAACCCAACGGTTTACACCCTGAGTTGATGAGAAGTTACCAGCAGGATTCGCATTGTTGTTCCACGCATTTTGCGTATTAAACGTTACTGAATCACTTGATAACTGCCAACTAAATGAGCTACCAGTGGCGGTGGTTTGCCCAGCCAAAGACAGATTAATAAAAGCTGAATTACCGCAAATTTTATATTGACTAGCAGTGATAGTACCTGCAGTTGGCTTACCTGCACAATACGTTGGGAATGCATCCCAAATTACTGAATCAATAAAGATATTACCTGCGTTAGCGGCACCTCTTGAAGTACCTTGAATCAAGAAATAATTGGTAGTTCCAGTAAAAGAACCAGGAATGGCAAATGAATACTTGTGCCATCCTTGATCAACTGAATCGGGATTGGTTTTCTTAGCATATCTGGAAATTGCGCCCAATCGTTTAGCGCCTGTTAAATTCTCCGCGCTTACTCAAGTCAATTACAGGTGAACACAAACTCTGTGTTCCGCCAGCCGTTGTATTTCGGCAAGTAAACCTTGCCATGCCTGATCCGCTAAAAGTAGTAGCTGCTGGCGTAGTACCTGCTGCCGTTCCACCTGTAGTTGCATTGGTTCTGCGCGACCAAGTAGCAGCTCCCGGGCCACCGCCACCCACAGTAATCCAACCCGTTGGAGGGAAAGCAGCTGCTTCAAACCCCTCGCCAGTTGTTACCTGAGCTTTTACATTATCAGCCAAGAACATTCCAAGGCCAATAATTAGAAGTATTTGTTTTTTCATATAAGTATTAGGCTATTTTCTAAGTTTCGTTTATTTCTTTCCTGAAATCAATAAAATGGTTCCCTGCGCATCCAAATTCCTGTAACCCATCACCGTTTCATCAAAAATGGCATGAATCAAATAAATATACATTCCCTCTGGAACCAACTCACCATTGTAAGTTCCGTCCCAAGCTTCAGTTAACGGTCGTTTATCAAATACACATTCTCCCCAACGTGTGTAAACGCTCCAATTCCCTTCCTTCACCCCACAATAAATGAGTGGCTTAACCTCGTCGTTCAGTCCCTTTGAACCATAAGGAGTAAATGCATTGGGCATATACCATTTGCAATTACAATTACCGCCAACTTCAGCAAAGGCACGCAGATTGTCTACACGTGTACCACAGGTATTAAAGGTTTTTACCCAATAATTTCCAGAAGCGCCCACCGTAATTTCGGGTGTTTTCGCTCCCGTGCTCCATTCATATTTAAAGTTACCAAAAGGCTGATATGCCTTAATCGTATACTTATCGCCCCGGCAAAACCAAAACGCGGTATCCGTAAATACATCCAATGGCAATGTGTCAAAAAACACCTGCACCGAATCAATCCTTGTTCCGCAATTATTTTGGGTTAACAAGTAATATTTGCCCGTAAAATTGATTGTTCTTTTGGGCGATGTAAATCCATCGCTCCACTGATATCCCGTTGCATACGGCTGGGTAACATCAACAGCCCAAGTAAATGGTCGTGCGCAGAAAGTAGTATCTTTCATCTTCGCTTTACTAGGCGGAAAACGAACATCAATATCAAATGTATCCAAAGCTGTTCCGCACTGATTGGTAATATCCAAAATCACCTGCTGCTTATTTGAAAAAGTCTTTGGCACCATTGTATCGCCATCATTCCAAGTATATAAATTGGGCGATAATTTTACAAAATCAACAACAACACTCTTACCACTACAAACAACCGTATCCTTCAAT
Organism: Sphingobacteriia bacterium; assembly: GCA_021151535.1. GTDB lineage: Bacteria > Bacteroidota > Bacteroidia > NS11-12g > UBA955 > JAGKXC01. The sequence goes on from JAGKXC010000034.1 coordinate 1,989, forward strand.
TTCAAACTCACCGGCTTCAAAATCAACTTTAACTTTAAAGTATCTACCCTAAATCCGCAGCTGTTTTTTGTTTCTAACCAATATGTACCCATTTTGGTGAAAGTTCTGCTTGAAAGCGTACTACCATTATCCCAAACATAAGTACAATAATTCTGAGCTACATCAATTGTATGGCTGATAGGAGTACTACAAAAAAGTGTATCCTTTAAATTGGGCTTACTCGGGGAAGAAGCCGCTACAATATTAACCGTATCCTTAATAACACCACATGGATTTGATGTATTCACATATGCTGTTTGCGCAGTAGTGAAAACCTTACTCGCATTGGTACTTCCATCGTCCCATTGATAATTTACCCCCAAGGTTTGGGTAGCATTTATAGTAACAGAGGGCGATCCAGTACATAGCAAATAATCTGGCTTTAACGTTTTCACTGGAATCGGACATGGACTTTGACAGTTAATAGTTCTGTTTGTTGCAAATGAAACTGTATCAAATGTAATTCCCGGAAAATCACCCGGTAAATTCACAGTATAAGTTGTTGTATCCCAACCCCAAACCAATGAATTATTGGTAACGTTGTTGTTTGAAAAACCACATAAATTCTCGCATGGATTGGATAAGATAATATTAAAATGTGCACCCGCTTGCGCATCTAAACCAATAGAGGTTGTACCTCCGGCAGATATTTTATCAAAAGAATTGGAATAATTAGGCGCTACATAGGCCGTATTACCGTTCGACATTACCTTAGAAACAGATGTTGCACCTGTTGCAGTATCAATTTGAACCAACATTTCCCTTGATGGTACCCCCTGAACTGCTGCAGAAATCCATAAATATGCACCATCCAATTCAATATGATGACCAACTTCAGAAGTTACAGCTCCACCAATGGATCTCGTCCATTTTCTATAACCATCTGCCCTAAATGCACTTACCAATACATTGGATCCAAATGCGCCTCCTGCAGTACCTGCTGTATAAATGGTGCCGTTTGCACCAACCACTACTGAACCAAAAGTATTGGTACCAACTGTATTGCCCTTCCATACTTTTCTAATCCCACCTGTGGATTTAATGAAAATTGCGAATGGATATGTTTGAGTACTTCTTGCCCAGCCAGTTACTACCCATTCATTTCCTACTTTTGAGGCATCAACACCATGCTGTTCAGTATTTCCTAAATCTATATTGTGATTCCAAATTGTATTACCACTTGAATCCAACATCGTTGCAATTACATTGCGTTTACCCGTTAATTGTAATCCAGAACCCACAACCAAAAAACGATTTGGATCTGCGATATAAACATTATTTAAAACATCGCTATTGGAAGTTCTACCAACCGAAGCCGTACGAGCGGTCCATTTCCATTTACCATTATTCCCAAAATAACTCGCAAAGCCAAGATCCGAAGTAATTCCTGCAACATAAGTACTACCTACAATTACGGCTCCTCCATTGGGAGTAGTTCTGATATTGGTAATAATTTCTCTATTGCTCAATACACCAAATCGAACTGCCGAAAGTACTTTTCCCGTATCGTTGGTTCTAACTACCCAACCATCGCCACTGCCACCACTCCCGTTACCGTAACCCACATACCAATGCACCTTACCACTTACAGCAGTTGCTACTGGTACTATCGTTGTTAATAATCGCGTACCCGCAGCCGGAACATTTTCTGTAATTGTTAAATATTCCTTCTTAATGAATTGATTACAAAATCCTTGCGCTTGAATAATACCCTGAAAAAATAACAACCCCAACAATAATACCAACCCTTTAACACGATGCTTAAACCCGAAAACCAAATAATAGAAATTCATAATTGCAATTGAAGACGACAAGAAACTTTTTATAGTTGTAACCATTAATTCTACAAATCTAATTTTTTAATTTTCACTATTTTACATTCAAGGTTCTCTATGATAAAAAACAATTATCTTTTGTCGTTTATGACAATTCTTTGACAAAAGTTTTGCGTTTTTTACAACAACACTTTCCTTTTACACATTTTTCGCAAACAACCCCCATACTATCCGAAACTTTTTGTTCATTCATCATAAATTAGCGAACTTTACAAACGAATTACTGCTGTGAAAAAATCCATCATTTTCTCTGCCCCTTCTGGATCTGGTAAAACTACAGTTGTTAACCATTTACTAAAAGTACTTGGCGATAAACTGTCATTTTCAATTAGCGCTACAACCAGAAAGCCTAGACCCAACGAAACCCATGGCAAAGAATACTATTTTTTGGAAGCAGAAGATTTCAAACAAAAGGCAAAAAACGGAGAGTTTTTGGAATTTGAAGAAGTATATGCTGGTATCCTTTATGGCACCATGTGGAGTGAAGTCCACCGCATTTGGGATAGCAATAGAGCCGTAATTTTTGATGTAGATGTAAAAGGTGGATTAAATCTAAAGCGTGAGTTTGGCGATCAAGCATTGGCAATTTTTTTAAGACCCCCTTCCGTAGAAGTTCTTATGGAACGATTAACCAATCGCTCTACTGAAGTTGAACATCAATTAAAAGAACGGTTAGCCAAAGCCAACTTTGAATTGAGCTTTGAAAATCAATATGACGTTGTGGTTATCAATGACAATCTCGAAGAAACACTAGCTACCTGCGAAAAATTGGTATTAGACTTCATCAATTCCCCGGCTTAATAATTCAAAATCGATGAAAGTTGGCTTGTATTTTGGCTCCTTTAACCCCATCCATATGGGGCATTTACAGGTTGCGAAATACATGCTCTCCCACATCCCTGTTGAAGAAGTTTGGTTCATCCCATCGCCATTAAATCCTCATAAAGTAAACGATGTTCTGATTCCTGCAGAATTGCGATTGGATTGGGTAAAAAAAGCCATCGCCAATGAAACAAACATCCATGTAAATGATGTAGAATTCGGCTTGGGACTTCCAAGTTTTACTTTTAGAACAGTTCAAACATTGTATGAACTACACCCTGATATTCAGTTTTCATTAATAATGGGAGCCGACAATCTTCCCAAATTTTACACCTGGCAAAATGCCGAAGAATTGTCAAAACAATGTCCGCTGCACGTATATGCCAGACCCGGTTTTGAAAACCCTCCCAATCCCATACCTTTCAACGCTATTTGGCATCAAGCACCTTTGATTGACATTTCTGCCACAGAAATTCGAAATAGAATACAAGAAAATCAACCCATCAATGAATGGGTACCAGAAGAAATTATCCCAGATTTACTGAGGTTCTTTCATCCAACGGTGGTAGATTTTAACCAATAAGAAAGCCACCCCAAATGTGATTACAAATGAGAACATGGCATAAACCAATGCCGGTTTTTCCATCATGGAATTTCGCAACTTATCGCCCGCAATTAATAAAGCCAGTGCTGTGTTGTGCAATCCCACTTCAATGGCAATGGTAATACGATTAGGAATTGATAATCGGAAAATAAATCCAGCCAAAAAACCCAGCAACATGCTGCCAATATTTAATAAAATAACATATGGAGCCAACATCAAAATATCGGCTGATTTCATTGCCCCTCCACTACTTCCAGCGCCCAAAAACTTGGCCACAAACACAACCAATAACAACAATGGAAGCACGAAATTTACCGCTTTCGTTAAACCATAAACGTTTTTCCCTAACTTGTATCTCCATGCCATTCCCAGAATCGCCGGAATAATTGTAATGATAAAAATATCGAATAAAGTCCCCCAAAATGGCAATGCAACATCTGCTGATCCACCATAAGCATGCGGCATTTCCATCCACAAAAACAAATTCACCAATAACGGAATACTAAGCAAAGAAAGCAAAGCATTACTTACCGTTAAACTTACCGCTAAAGCCACATTCCCCTTCACAAAATAACTCACTAAATTTGAAGTAATTCCTCCCGGGCAAACACTTAAAATCAAAATTCCAATTTTGTATTCTGGCGATAAATGCTGCCAAATGTCTCTTCCTTTCACGCCTACTCCTGCAGCTGAACTTATCCCTGGAATAACATCTGGCGATAATTTTAATACCAATAACGCAAACAACGGAAGCAATATCATTTGAGAAAACAACCCAACCGCCAAACTCTTGGGCTGATCAAACAATTGCTGGAAATCAGATTTTTTCAATCCCAAACCCAAACCAAACATGATCAAGGCCAAAACTACATTCAGCATCATGTTTACATCTAAGTTAATTGCCCAAAGTGCCATGTACAAAAGATTGAAAGTTACAACTTCAATTTATTGAAATTCCATCAATAAACAAATAAATTTATAAGCAAAATAACTGGCAATCACCACCAATACTCCACCAAAATAACGGGTTATTAACTGATAAACGGGTGCGCTAATTTTTTTACCTATAAAATCACTGAGCAACACTTTGCCCAAATCCAAACTAAACAACGCCAATAATATCCCCATCAAATGGATCAATAATGGCAATCGCTCTTGCAAAGTATCACCCTTGTAACCCACGGATGCGGTAGCCAAAATTCCCACCCACAGAATAAAAACAAATGGGTTTAATGTGTTCATCAAGAAACCTTTGGAAAAAGTGGCCACCTTACTTTTTGGCACCTCAGGTATTCCTTCATTCTTATTTAAAATCGCCCGTAATCCTAAAAAAAACAAGGCAGAACAGGCAACCCCTGTAAATACAACCTGAAATAAGGGAATCACGAAGTAGCTCGACAAACCAAAGAAACAGGCCATTGCTACCAAACTTTCACTCAAGAAAATGCCCAAAGCCATTCTCAAACCTGCACTTCTACCACCTTGAATCCCGGTATGAATCAATGTAAAAAATGAAGGTCCAAAACTCAAAATACCCAACAATAATCCTTGAGCAAACCCTTTAAATAATGATAGATACCAATCTTGCACGAATAATTCTTTAAAATTCAGCAGCTCACAAAAATTGCAGCAATACCAAACTTTCTAATGTTCATGTGCAAAATACTACTGAAGGATTATGCAGACAAACAATAACCCGGAATTCTGTGATTTTTTATTGATTTTAACCAAAAAACATCCAGCAAATCCGAAAATCGCATGAGTCAATTCAAATTTTTCATCACCATGTCTGAAAATTCTTCAAACATTTCCGAATTCCCTGCGATGATTCTCTTACCAAACAAATAATCATTGCCTCCATAAAAATCGCATACTTTTCCTCCTGCTTCTTGAACAATTAAACAGCCAGCTGCAACATCCCAAGGCGCTAAGTCCATTTCATAAAAACCATCAAATCTACCCGTTGCAGTATATGCCAAATCAATGGCAGCGGATCCCATTCTTCTTATTCCTTGGGTACCTTGCATAAACTTCTGTAGTAACAAAGAAAATGATTCCATTTTCCCAAATTCATAATACGGAAACCCGGTGGCAATTAATGAAAACTTCAAATTGGGTGTGTCGCTCACAGAAATCGCTTTCCCGTTTAAAAAAGCTCCTCCACCTTTTGTGGCCCAAAAAGTTTCATTCATTGCCGGACAGTGCACTACGCCCAACTTTAACTCATCGCCCTGCCATAAAGCAATACTGATGCTAAAAACCGGCAACCCATGTAAAAAATTCGTAGTTCCATCCAATGGATCTATGATCCAAGTATTCTCACGCAAATCAATTGCTGCCGAATGAAATTCTTCGGCAACAAAATGCGATTCCGGCACCAATTCTTTACAACCTTCAATCAATTGTAATTCTGATTGTTGGTCAACAAAACTAACTAGTTGATTTAGGCCTTTATCCTCAACTTGATTACGCTTGATCGTATCCCAGTGTTGTAACTGAAATTCGCCAACTTGCTTAGCCAATTTAAGAACTGCCTCAAGTATCAGCGAATAATCTTTGCCCATTATTAACAGTACTGTTGGTAAGCTGATTGCAAATTATCAGCAACCATATCAGCAGTGCGACCTTCAATCATGTGGCGCTCAACCATATGCACCAATTCACCATCTTTAAACAATGCAACCGCAGGAGAAGATGGAGGATAAGGCAACATAAAATCTCTTGCTTTAGCCGTTGCTTCGGTATCCTGACCTGCAAAAACAGTGAACAAATGATCGGGCTTTTTATCGCCAACCAAACTCTTGATAATTCCTGGGCGAGCAGCACCAGCAGCGCAACCACAAACAGAATTTACTACTACCAGCGCAGTTCCTTTCGCAGAACTCATCGCATTCACAACATCTTCTTGAGATTTCAACTCTACAAAACCTTCGTTGGTAAGTTCAGCACGCATTGGCGCTACAAGCATTTCTGGATAAGCCATAATTTTAAAATTAGATTACTACAAAGATACTAATCATCTCTCAATCCCATCCAACACAAATTCATACCATCTACCACTTTGTGCAGTATTTTTATACAAACTTTGCAACATTTTCAGATTTTTGCATCATTATTAAGTTATTAACCCGCTTTACATTTGTTTCAATTGCTAATTATGAAAGTATTTCATACTCATTTAAAATCAATCAAATCTCTCGCAATAATTCTTTTCATTGGCAGCTTATTGATAGCGCCCATTAATGTTTCTGCAAAAAGCCGAGGTGCGGATTTGATCATTTCATACATCGGAAATAACACCTACCGTGCAACGCTAAAAGTTTGCTATCGCTGTGATGTTTTGGGCTCAAGCCCTAGCTGGGCAAGCGCTTCTTATAAGCCCGTTTTGTATTTAAGAGCAGGTTCCAATGCAGATTCCTCAGCTGGAGCTGCCTCCTTTACCATGACCTACCAATCTCAAAAAATTGTATCCCATACCTGTACCTCAAACCCCACTTATGGGTGTTCGAACTATGGAAGCGTACACATCAAAGAAGCCGTTTTTACAGCAGACATCAACATGAATTCCACCAAAATGAAAACCATATTAAGTTCTTCCAAATGCGAAGACTTATTCTTTTTCATTCATGATTACAACATGTGGCGACAAGAATTTTTGGGTAAATGCGACATGACCGAGTTGGTTTTAACCGCTACACTTAAGATCAAAAACCTGAATGCTTGTAAAAACAAAAATAACATCGCCCCGGTAAATTTACTTCCAAGACCTTTTAGCGTTTACTACCTTCAAAACAATGCCATTGCTTCTGGTTTCACTGATACCAATGAATTTGATCAACTTTCTTTTGAAATGGGCAACGTGCTTGTAAAAGAACCGCCAACAGCTTTCTATTGCTATGGAATTCCTACGGGTCTAACAACCGTTCCATTAACGCCGTATTGCCCAACTACACCCAGTTCGCCTTACACCTGTACTCCCAGCTATAAAACCAATCCTGCTAGGGGATTTTTCTTTGATACCACAACGGGCGATATGGCCTTCATGCCAACTGTAAACTATGAAGTTGCTCGATTTGCCACCTATGTAAAAGAGTATAGAAGAGACACCAACGGTAATATGGTTCTTATCGCCATTAATACTAGAGAATTAGATTTTACTGTGTTTGATGATAAAAATGCCAATCAACCTGGTTTCAATACCTCCTACCCTAACATGAATTTGTGTGTAGATGAATACACTTGTAACACCTTATTTAATATCACTGACGATCCAACCCCCAGTCAATCAAGCATTGATAGCTTAATTGTTGTTATTCCTTATCAACTTCCATGGATGAAATCCACGGCACCCACCTATGTGAAAAACAACTCGGTGAATTGGAAAATTTGTTACAAACCTACACTAAAAGACACCACAGTGGGTACTGTTTTAATTCCCATTCTCATACATGATAATCATTGTGATTATGTGCGATATTATTCCAGAACCTTGGTTGTTAAAGTAAATAACAAACCCTTTGCAAACAGGGAAATCAAGTATCTGGGTTGTAACCGATTGGCCGTTAGAGCTTACAACCAAAATACCGATGGAATTAAAATTAATTGGCAAATCACCAATAATATCAACAGTTCCATAGTACTTGGACAAGGATTAAAAGATACCGTAACTCTATATGGAAACGCCAAATATTACATCCGCACCCTCATGAGTAATGGCACAAATTGCTTTAACTCTTTCTTGGATTCCATTACCATTTCAGATAGCCCTGCAGACATTATCCTTTCCAAAACTGAAGCAATTTCAAAAGGTTCAGATTCATTTGCGTGCAAGGTGAGTGATTATTCCCTAAAGCCTGTTAAAGTAATTGGTAAATCGCCCATTTCATATCAATGGTATGGCGGTAATATTAACTCTTTAGACATAAAATTAAACAACGCTTGGCAAGTAAATGCCGGAAACTTCGCCAAAATTTCAAGTGATTCATTCGTTAAACTTAAAACTTATTCAGACACCTTGGTTTTTGTAACCATTACAGATGCAAATGGGTGTAAAGCAAGCGCTTATCAACGCATCGGCTTTGCGAAAGCGGAAGCCATAAAATGGAAATCACATCCGCTGCCTCCCGTTTGTTACAATTCAAAAGAACTAACGTTGCTATCGCCAACTAATAAATACCTTGGCGCAGCCACCGTAAGTGGAAAAATCAACACTCTAAATGGTAAAAATATCGATAGTTTAGGTCCAGATAAATACAGAATAACCTTTCCTATAAGTTCCAAAAGCAATAAAGAAACCCTAACCCTTATTGCCTATTACGATACTTTAACCTGCCATTCTTCAGATACTACCACTTTAACCGTACTTTTTCAACCCAAATTTGAATTACGGGGCGATACATTTTCACAGTGTACCGATTTTCCCGAATTGTCATTGAACAATTTAATAAAAACAAGACCGAGCAACACCAAATCAATGACTTGGACATCGCTGAATTGGCCAAAAAATTCCGCGAAACCCACACTTTACAACGCCGGAAGTACAATTGAGGATTTCCGTATTTTTAACAATAAAGACAGTTTGCCCATCGGCATTTACAGATTTAAAGCTTGTGCCACCGATACGATCCTAGGCTGTATTTGGTGCGATACGGCTGTTGCCCTTGCCACGCCAGTGAGATATAGCAGCAGCTCGGATAAAACTATGTGCCCGAATGATCCGTTATTGCCGATTTTCTCCCTATTAAAATACAACAACAATGGCATTGATTCTTCTGTTTTCTCATACCGATTGGAGAGTTTCAATTACGACACTACCAGGGCAGATTTCCCCAAAAACTACCTGCTTCCTAATCTCCGATTTAACCCACATGCAGGCATCGGAAATTACAAGTTTACAGCCATTCCAACACAATTATGCTGGAGAGGTAAAAGTTTTGAAATCAACGTATTAGACACGCCTTACGTACATATTATTACCGACCCAAAGGATAGTTCTTTGCTTCCTAATGCCACTATTTATTTCGATGCCAATACCAATGGTAGCAGATTGCGATGGGATTTTGGAACAGGCAACCCCGCCGATACCAATACCGTAAAATCACTCAATTGGGCTTATGATAAAAAAGTAGCTATTTACCCAGTAAAATTAAGGGCTTGGGGCGATAATGGCTGTTGGGGTGAAGATCGGATTAACTACATAATCACCGATATTAATGGTGTAAATAAATGGAAAATTGGCTCAGATATTTCGGCCGATTTGGTGCTACAGAATTCAAATTACCAGTTTGTGGAGTTACGGATAATGGATATGACCGGTAAAACGGTTTTTAGAAATCGTCAAAACCAAGGTATTAAATCCATTGCTGTTTCAGAAGGCAGCTATTTATATCAAATGGAGGTGAGAAAATCAGGCAGCAAAACGTCGGATTTCTACAAAGGCAAAGTGTTTATTCAAGCCAAGTAGGTTTCGGGCTAATTGAAGACATGTAAGATCCAAGCTAAGGAGAATTGAAAACCGAAGTGGATTAACTTCAAGCCAAGTAATTGCCGTTCTCAGCTACTTTATTTCCGTTCACATACACTTGTTGAGCATGGTTTTTACCAAAGAAATAAGGAATTGTGCTTATGGAGTCTTTTAGACCGAAAGCCAAAAAATTAGCATCCATACCCGGTGCCAAGCTTCCCACTTCATTTTCAAGGCGCAATGTTCTGGCGGCATTACAAGTAATTGCGTGAAATGCCTCTTGCGGTAATAATTTCATTTGGGTACAAGCCAAAGACCAAATCATTTGTAGGCTACAAACTGGACTGCTACCGGGGTTAAAATCTGTAGCCAATGCTACCGCGCAGCCCTCCGTAATTAATCGGCGAAGATTGGCATAAGGTATTCCCAAAAAATAACTACATCCTGGCAAACCTACGGGAATGGTTTCCGTTTCTGTTCCTGCAACTTGGGCAAACAGTTGAAATTCGTTATCCCCCAAATATTCCAAATGATCCGCGCTCCATGCTTCTTGGTCAACTGCAACCTGAACACCACCAGTAATACCCAATTCATTGGCATGAATTTTAGCTCTCAAACCCAGTTTTGCAGCCGCTTCCAAAATGGCAGTAGTTTGCTCTGGAGAGAAAAATCCTTTATCACAAAATACATCCACATGATTGGCTAAATTTTCTGCGCAAACTGCGGGCATCATTTGATCTATAACAGCAGATACATATGCATCAGGATTACCTTTAAATTCAGTTGGAAAAGCATGTGCCCCCAAAAAAGTAGCCCTTACTTTTATGGGAAAATCTTGCTTTAACCGTTTAATAACACGCAACATTTTCAATTCCGATTCCAACGTTAATCCATATCCACTTTTGATTTCAACGGTAGTTGTACCGTGGCAAATCATCCATTTCAATCGTTCGGCTGCGTCAAAATAGAGCTCATCTTCTGAACACAATTGCAATTTCCTAGCTGAGTTTAATATTCCACCTCCTGCTGCCGCAATTTCCTCATAACCAGCGCCTTCAATACGCATAACAAATTCTTCATTTCTTGGCGATGCAAAAACAATGTGGGTATGTGAATCCACAAATCCGGGCATCACTTCTTGTTGCTGCATATCAATTACTTCATCAAAATGCACACCGTCCAACTGCCTCAAATCAGATTGATCACCAAGGGATTTTATCTTTCCATTTTCAACCCAAATCCAAGCATGATCCATAGTAAGAACCTCACGCATTGCAGCGCCACGCAATACTTTACCTGGAGATTCTGCAATTCCATATAACTTGGAAATTCCCTTAAACAATTTGTGCATACCCCACAAATTTCGGAAATTTGAATATCCCATGAGCGAAGAACTTTTGCAAAAATTGCAACAAGGGCCAAAAATTGCGCCCTCAGCTTTCGTAGCCAACAATGCCAGCGTTGTTGGAAGCGTTGAAATTACTGGCGATGCGTCGATTTGGTTTGGTGCCGTTTTGCGTGGTGATACCGATCAAATATTTATTGGCGAGCGAACCAATGTTCAAGATAACGCGGTAATTCATGCTGACCCAGGGGATCCATGTGAGATTGGGAGCGATTGCGTAATAGGGCATTCGGCCATTGTGCATGGTGCTAAACTCGATCATCATGTTTTGATTGGCATGCACGCCACAGTGTTGAATAATGCAAAAATTGGCGCCTACAGTATTATCGGCGCCAATGCCTTGGTTCCGGCGGGCATGGAAATCCCTCCCTATAGCTTGGTTATGGGCGTTCCCGCTAAGGTGGTGAAAACTTTGGATGCTTCCGTTGAAAACAGAATCCAAAGCAATGTAGACGAATATGTTTCAAGAAGTAAAACCTATAAAAAATTCTATACCCTTTGATTTCCACATAAAAAAAGCATCTTTGTAATTCCTACTGCAATCGCCCCATGGCAAAAAGAACCAAATATTTCTATAACCCCAAAACATTGAGCTTCGAAAAAGTGAGCGATCACAGAAGCTACGTGCGGTGGAGATTATTTGGAACTACTTCGCTAATTGTTGTATTGGTAATTGGTTTAAGCTTCCTTTTCACACACTTCTACGTGAAATTTCAAATGCTGCCAGCCCAACAAAATATCGGCGCAACCAAAAAAGAATTACGCATCGCCGAACGCCAAATTGAAGCCCTCGAAGAACGATTACAAAGTTTAGAAGAAAAAGATATTTCTATCTATCGTGGAATCTTTAATGTTGATCCACCTGCACCCATCGATTTTAGAGGACGCGACTACAAAGAGTTGGAAAGACTGCCTCTGGGCAAAATGCTGAAGCACCTAAAAACCAAATTAGATAGCTTAGAATTGTTGGCCAACAAACAAGAAAAATCTTATTTGAAACTTGAAAAATTAGCCACAAACAGAATCAAAGCCATCGATGCCATTCCAGCCATCATGCCTGTTGCCAATAAAGACTTAAAGCGGTGGGCCAGCGGATTTGGATATCGCCTCGATCCCTTTTATCACACACCTTCTTTCCACCCAGGAATGGATTTTACTGCAGACGTGGGCACCGAAGTCTACGCCACCGCAGCAGGTGTTGTACAGACAACAAAATCGGAAGCTTGGAGCTATGGCAATCACATTATTTTGGATCACGGATTCGGCTATTCTACCTTATACGGTCACTTATCGCGGTTTACCGTTCGCCCAGGGCAGCGCGTAAAACGTGGCCAATTAATTGGCTATGTGGGAAGTACCGGGCGATCAACCGGTCCGCACCTTCACTACGAAGTTCGCAAATATAAAAATCCATTGAATCCTGCCTTCTTTTATCGCAACGACCTTACAGACGAGCAATATCAGCGTATGATTGAGCTTTCGCAGAGAGAAGCAACACGCTTCGATTAATTTCGCAAAATCGTATCGCCCAATCCATCAAATCATTGTAATTTTACAAACCAATTCCTCAACGCTAAAAAGATGAATACGCCAACCCCTTCAACCGATTACACCAAGCAATATTACAAAATTGGCGAAGTGAGCGAAATGCTGAATATTCCAGCATCTACATTGCGTTTTTGGGAAAAATCATTCCCTCAGATTAAACCTATTAAAACTAAAAAGGGCGATAGACTCTATACCCCGAAGGACATCGAGGTACTAAAAAACATTCACTATCTTTCACATAACAAGGGCGTAAAACTGTCGCAAGTTTCCAAAAGAGTGAAGCGTGAACAACCTGAATCTGATGTGAAAGCCGAAACAGTGAAATCCCTTAGAGAATTAAAGGATAAGCTGTTAAAACTAAAACAATCACTGGAATGAAAAACTGGGTATGGCTCATAGGATTTTACATCAAATCATCCGTGTGCTCTACCCCAATTTCAACTCCCATTCAACCTTGGATTTTTACCTTAAATCCTACCTGGAACGGCAATCTTCAACAACCCTATTCAACAACTTTTTGCAATTTTCGCAACTCATTTTCATTAGCAGAAATTCAAGAACTTTCTGTTGTCCAAACCCTCCCAAAACCCAATGCCGAATTGTTCGCAACAGTTGAGTCTGTAATTTTCCATTCACCGTCTTTATTTAGTACAGAAATTAATTATCATGGTGCGTTAAAAATCGAAAATCAACGAGCCATTTTATTGGGATTAGGCTTACAAAAAATAGACATTCAAAATAATAAATTCTACAATTCAACCTCAGATTTAAATCAAAACAACAATCGTATTCTACCTGTTTTTCAAATTGGATATTTATCAAGTAATTTACTTTCAAACAATCCAAATTCTAAGCATAAATCCAAACTAAATCATTGCATTTGGATAACACTGGGCAAAACCAACCTATTGCAAAACATAAATACTTACCAGGGTAATATTTTTAATACCCAACTCCGTGGGCAAATAGATTCAAATTTTCAGTTTTACCAAAGGGCTAAATTCCCCTATTGCCTTGATTATCAATTAGAATTTGCTTCACAACAACTTAAAATCCCTGTTTACTTATCCTTCCATTATGAGCAAAACAACACCTACTTTAACAGCAATTTCTTGATTGCGCTGAAATCAAAAAAACAACAATTTATCGACTTACAAATTGCGATTTCAAACACCCCATTAGGCTTTTATTACATTCAAAATCAAAACAATTGGTTTTTGCGAATTGGCGGAAATTGGCATCCACAACTCGGTATATCGCCAAGTTTCCAATGGCTATTTCGATGGAACAAACTCCATAAAAAAGCATGATTATTCAGCCAATTCATATCGCAAAAACTACAATTCCTTGGATCTGCTATTCATGCAGCTCGATGCTATTTGCCCAACATAGTTCAACGCCGCAGGTAAAATTTAGCACCCTCACAAAATGGCAAAATCAAGATTCTACGCACACTTTTTCAAATACTATCACTTCAACAAAAAAACTTGAAACAAGCCTTGGTTATTCATTTTCAATTACCAATGATATCACTTTCAATACTAAATCAACTTTCAGCAATACTTCTTTACAAAAACTATTTTATAAACCTAATACCAGCGTTTTCAAATTCAATAATCCAATCTCGAACAAGCCCAATTTACTCCATCAGCAATCACTAAATTACGGCTTGTTCCTAGAAACAGACCCAGGAGAAACCCTTTCCAAACCCGATTTAATTCGGGGATTTTTAAAATTCAAAAACAGCAAAAAGGATCAACCTCTCAAACAAATTATTATTGGAAACTATCAAATTCAATTGGGTGAAGGCTTAACCAAGTCCAATGCATCTGGTTTTTGGAGTTCCAATACATATTGGGCCAGCAAATTAACTGATTGGCAGATAGCCGAAAAACGTGGCTTTCATGAAGGCCGAAATCCTTTTGGTGTAGCAACAGAATTTCAAATTAAAAATTGGCAATTTCTACTGGCAACAGGCAGCAATTCAGGCGATGTTTCGATACAATCTCTTACACAATTTTCACCCAATACTACTCCCTCACAAATCCCAGTTTTTCGAAAGGATACCTTGCTTCATTATTTCAGATCAATCAATCTTTCAGGGCAACATCTTGATTCAATTAGCCTTGCTCGAAAACACAATTTACATGAAAAACAAATTACCATCGCCATAAAAAAACAACAGCATTTCTTAGATACCCTACCTAGAATTTGTCGTGCATATTCCATGGGAATCGCAAGTCATGTCAATCAATTTTCAATACCTTACATGTGGCAACTAAGCTCTATGAACATCGAGAACTTTATTGCTACAAAGCGGATTTTTACAAACGAAATTTGGCTTAGCACCTTCTTACATCAAGGCGATATGTTTTATGCTCATTTCGCCATCCAATCGCCTGACAACAACATCAGCGCTCAAAATTTGTTGAGCCATTTTCTCAGAAATGCAACCGCATTCACTGCGGGATGGATTATACCACTATCTAAAGAAGATGATTTTTCATTGCGGTATTATCGAATAGGAATCAATTTTCAAAGTTGGGATGGATTGAATAATCATATTCTAAAATCAACTGAAAACATCACAATTACAGCTCAAAAAACTCTTGCAAATTGCCGACTACAAGCGCTATCACCCCTTTACAAAAAGATCTCGTTAACTCCCCATTCAGATTATTGGATTTGGCAACCCGAAATGAAATTAACTTCTACCATTGGCTCATCCTATTTATCCATTTCTTTAAAAACCGCATGGAGTACAAAAAAAACAAGCTCCCCCAATTGGATTTTCTTACAAGTATTGGGCGATAACTATCCCAGTGTTGAATCCTATTTCGCAAATAGCGAAAATTCTTCAATAGACGAAAATTTATTTGATTTGAACCCCGGCCAAGGCGATTTGAGATATCATATTCAGTTGAAAAGCAGATTACCCAAAGGACAAATAACATTGAAGATTCAAGCCATCCAATCTCAGTTTCTAACATCTTTGTTTACCGGATCTCAAACCAATAATTTCTTAAGAATTTCATCGCCTCTAAATCAAACAACTCTGCAGGCAATCTATCAGGCCCAATCACTTCTAATTGAGGATTTGGGGTACGAATTTAGGCTTCAGTTTTTTGATTGCGATAACGGAATGATGGTTGGTGGCACGCAAATCATCAGTTCCAATACCCTGCAATTCGTAAAAGGTAAAGGTTTGGCATTGAGCTATTCTATCAAATCAAAATTCCAACGTAAAAACCAATTCGGTTTGCATTTTCAAATTGTGTATCAACAGGTATCAATTACCCCAGTTTCAGGACGTATTTTTGTAACATTATGGCAAATTTGATAGCTCCCAAATTGAGTGTAAACGTAAACAAGATTGCAACCTTGAGAAACGCAAGAGGCGGCAATAATCCAAACGTTTTAACAGTGGCTCTAGACTGCGAAAAATTTGGAGCGGAGGGAATTACTGTGCATCCCAGACCTGACGAACGCCATATTCGTAGAACAGATGTTTTCGATTTATCGAAACATGTTACCACCGAATTTAATATTGAAGGATATCCATCAGAAGATTTTCTGGAATTAATCAAGGCCGTTCAACCCCATCAGGTTACCTTGGTGCCAGACCCACCGCATGTACTAACTTCCAACGCAGGATGGGACACCAAAACACATTTACAAGAATTAAAATCCATCGTTGCCAGAATCAAAGCAGAATCTTCGGCCAGAGTTTCAATCTTTCTAGATCCCACACCTGAATTAACCGGATATGCCGCTGAAACAGGCACCGATAGAATAGAGTTGTACACAGAAAGCTATGCGGTGGAATTTCTACAATCGCCAGAAAAAGCCATTGGAAGATATATAGAAACTGCCGAAGCCGCCATTGCCCATGGTTTGGGTATCAACGCAGGTCATGATTTGGACTTGAATAACCTTTCTTATTTAGCCGCAAACCTACCTGGTTTACTAGAAGTTTCTATTGGTCATGCCCTTGTATCTGACGCTTTGTACCACGGATTATTCAACACAGTGCAACTTTATCGAGCCGCACTGAGAAAACACATTCTCTATCCCTAGTCAATGAAAAAAACCTCAGTAAGATTCATATGGATTTCTATTGTTTTGTTTTGCCTTGTCAAGCCAAACAATTTAATAAGCTGGGGATTTTTAGCTCATCAAACCATTAATAAGCAAGCCATCTTGGGTTTGCCAGAACCGCTGCTTTCATTTTATTCTGAGCACGCCCAGTATTTATCCGATCACGCAGTTGATCCAGATAAACGCCGATATATAGATACCTCAGAAGCCCCAAAACATTACATCGATGCCGAAAGATTTGGGATTAAGGATGCATCAGATATTTCATTTTGGGATAGTTTACCTAGAAAACACAGTGCCGCCAAGGAGAAATTCGGACCTGATTTTTTACATGCAAACGGCAGTGTTCCTTGGCAAATTCAGAAAATGATGTATGGCCTGATTCAAGCTTTTAAGTCTGGAAACCAACATCAAATACTGCAAATTAGCGCTGAAATCGGCCATTATATTGCCGATGCGCATGTTCCACTGCATACCACAGAAAATTATGATGGCCAGCTTACACACCAAAAAGGAGTGCACGCATTGTGGGAAACCCGTATTCCAGAAATTAGCATTGAAAATTACCAACTCATTCCTGCATCGGCGCATTACTTACCATCGCCAGCGGATACCATTTTCAAATTTTTGGCAATAGCACATCAGCTTACACCTATGGTTTTGGCCGGAGAAAAAACAATTTCTTGCCGGATTCCAGAACATGCCCGTTATGAATTTTCGCCTACCAAGGAATCCGGCAAACCTATAAAAAACATGGCTTTCCTTTACGTAAAAGGGTATGAGAATTTGATGGGTTTGATGGTGCAAACACAAATGCAAAAGGCCATTCAACAGGTGGCAAATTTCTGGTACACCGCATGGATTTTGGCCGGGCAACCAAGCCTACCAAAACAGAGAACCACCTCTAATCCAAACGAAAACCTCGATTTACAACTTATAGAAAATCAAACAAATACTGATTCGTCAAACACCGAATCTAGTTCTTGCAGCAAGAATTAACCAAGCCGCAATCGCTCCAAGCAAAGCTAAAATTAAGGCTTCACAATCACCATTTCAATACGGCGATTCAATGCTCTTCCTTCTTCAGTATCATTTGTGGCAATTGGCTTCGTTACGCCAAAACCTTTAGCCACAAATCGGTTTACAGCAATTCCGCGATTCACTAAAGATTGAACCAATGCCATTGCACGATTCTTCGACAAATCCAAGTTATATGCTGCATTACCCTGATTATCGGTATGGCCTCTAACTTCAATAACCATAGTTGGGTTGGCTTTCATGATATCCTCCAACAACTTGATTTCAGTTTCACTTTCAGGTTTCAAATCAAATTTGTCTGTATCAAAGAAGATGTTTTTCAAAACAATTACATCGTTTGCTTTATAGGTTTCAAGTTCTGAAAGTACCTTAAAGGGCTTATCTAAACTCGATTCAACCGGCTGAAAATTGCGCGAATCAAGCTTATATCCCTTGGCATTCACGTGCATGGCATAATTCCCACCAGGCAACAAGGGAATGAAAAATCTATTTACACTATCATTAAAAACAATTCTACCCGTTTTCAATTCAACCACTTGCACTTTACCCGATACAGGTTTGCCTGTAAGTTTATCTATAACCCTGCCTTCAACGTAAGTTACTGCAGAAGGTTTAAACTTCTTAGGTAATTGAAATCGATAAATATCCAATCCGCCAAAGCCGCCTTTTCTATCACTTTGAATGTAACCCACACGTCCCGATGGATCAATGTACATTCCAAAATCATCTGCTGAAGAATTGATGGTACTGCCCATATTTACTGGCGCTCCCCATTTTCCGTCTTCACCCAATCTAGTCAAATACATATCAATTCCACCGTATCCAGGATGTCCTGTACTAGAGAAATACAATGATTTTCCATCATAATGAAAGAAGGGCGATTCCTCGTTTTCACGGGTATTAATTTGCGGACCCAAATTCACAGGATTCCATACGTCCAACCGCGATCGGACAGGTCTGAATAATAAATTTCACAGCTACCAAAATCTCCGGGTTGGTTACAGCGCGAAAAATACAAAGAAGTACCATCTGCACTAATACTCAAAGTTCCTTCATTTTCGCGGGTATTGATGTTCCCAGGAACCGGTCTTGCCTTTGCAAATCCAGAATCTGAAATGGGGCTATAATAAAAATCTTCCTGCCCCATCAACATTCGCGTAAACACGAAAGTTTTTCCATCAAACGGCATACCCGGCCAATATTCATTCAGTTCGGAATTAATTTTATTACCAAGATTCTCAAGATGGATTTCAGAAGACATAAGTTCGTCTTCCAATCCTGCCTCAATAAAAATTCGCAATTTTTCCGATTTTTCAATCAATTTTGGCGATGCTTTGTGTTCACTTTCTACATATCCTTGTCGCAATGGAATAATCCTAAAAGTATCGATCATGGCCCTAGCTGCGATGAACTGATGTTTGCGGTATAAATAATCGGCAAAATAGTAATAAGAAGGGCGATAGAGAGGTGCCAC
>JAGKXC010000129.1 GCA_021151535.1 Sphingobacteriia bacterium
TCTCTAAATATCCTAACTCCCCACAAAGTATTCGCCTCATCTCTTTCATACAAAGCTACACTTCGACCATCGTTTGATAAAGCATAATCCAGATAGTGCAACCTCGTTTTTTCAGGAAATGTGCAGGTTTCACCAGTATAAAGTACTTGTACAATATTTTTGCTGCTGTCGTAATATGCATATCCATATCTTCCCTCTTCGTGCCAACCGATAAGACTATCTGCATGAGGGTTAGGGGCTGAGTAGAGTTCCCGATTCTTGTCATTAGAATGATCGTTGGGATTTTCGACTTCTATTTTGTATGGCAAAAGCGAGTTCTTTACCGGGTGATACATAGTTTTCGAAAAATTTTCCTTAATCAAAATTGGATCCAAATGAATCTCTGGTTTGGAAAAATCCAAGGGCACTTTGTAGTACTCGCTTTGCTCCTTTAATATTTTTTTCTTTTCCCAATCTGCTCCTGATGCTACACGAGCCCATTCCCGGCCAACAACCAAGCGAAAAACGTCGCTTTCCTTTGTCACGTTATTTATCCAATCATCAGTAACCATACGAGTCGTGCATCCTTGCAACAACCCGACAAGACAGAAAAGAACAATCAATTTACTTTTTGAAGTAAGTGAGATACGCATCATAACCTTGAGTTAGCGCCGAATAGTTTATTCTTGCATCAATAGACAGGGAGGATTTCTTAAACGCTTCCGTTCTTACGTGATGGAATCTCGAAAATATCGGCAATGGTTTACCATAAGCTTCGCTATATACCCCCAACTCCGGTGAATTGAATAACACTCATTGCACCGCTTAATTTAAGCATTTTAAAACAACAGACTTCCATTTCGTAAAAAAATAAAGCCGGATCAAAATCCGGCTTTGAATAACTAAAGCTCACACCAACACAGAGGGACGCCATACCTTAATATCAAAATGGAATCCATTTTAAATCTGTTTTCTTTACTTTCCCATCAAGGCTCATTTCCTCCAAAACGAAAGATCTACGTCCATCCTCTTGTAGGAGATTAACTGTAAATACACCATTTGCTGCAACCGAATAATCCCTCACCATCTGATAGTCGGAAAAAACCACCTTAGAAAATCCCAAGAGATATTGTGCAATTTTTTTTCCTGACTTATCTGTTTTGGAAACAAGAATTATTCTCTTGCCATCCGCCTCATGAATTGACTCAATAAAATCGCGACTATCATTCACAGGAGCAAAAAAAACATTCACTGCTCCAGTTTCAAGTGAATATTCGAAATATTGATTGTTTTTTATCGACTTTAGCTCATCGTACCAATCAGAATGAGGAGTCCTAAAGAAGTATATTTTTTTCCCATCATCGCTAATTTCAGCATCCAATGCACCCCAAAGATCAGAAGCATCTGTGGGGATTACTTCATTCTTCAAGCCAAGAGCCCTTCGAATATCGATACTATAAGAATCCTTATCCGCACCATCCCCAATCAAATACACATAATCATCAACAAAGCAGAGCATTCCTAGCTTAAATGACGCCAACTTTCCGCACCCACGCTTTTTAACAACAGGTGCAAATTTTCCAGGATCTACAATTTTCGCCATTGGAAAACTTAACCCAACGACTGGCACTCCAACTGTTTCTGTTTTATCAAACCAATCAACAACATCTTTACAAGTTACGATTTTGAAAGATGTTGTTGGAGCATGCAAAGAAACATCAAACAAACACACTTTTATAGATTTGTTTTTTGTACGCATATTATGCGCCAAGAGAGGGCTGTATATCCTTGTCACCGAAGAATGTGCCGCAAACCTTAGGGAGCTTGCGGTAATAAATGGCTTTTCGCTAAGCATTCCAAATTCATGCACATCTCCGGCATGCACTTTCCATGAAATAACTAAAACACCAAATACTAAATACATTCTAAACATGAATTGCATTAACAAATTAACGCCCTCGAGCTTGGGTTAAATATCCGTGGTAAGACCTAAGTGTATCGGCATAAGCCTTCACATAGCCCAGCGAAGGAGAGCGATTACCCTCCCCGTAGTACGCTTTGGAAAATGTATTGGCAATGTTCTCACCACTATTTAATTTAAACAAACTTTTAAGCTCACCTGAAATTCCCTTCCCACCAAAGAACGGTGCACTTATCAGCTTAAAACCCCCACCTAAATTCGCTTGACTTCTAACTCTCTTTTCAAAATCAGCATGGTCGAAACTATTTTTTCTCCAAGAATCAAAACCATAATTACTAGTAGTTCTGGCGAGAATATCATGCCATTCACTTGTGGCGTTAGAACGTGTAGTCAGATTCACCTCACCTCCACTGCCAGTTATTAGAGTATCGGCCAAATCTCGTGCATAAGCCTCATTTACATCTCGCCTTCTGGAAATTAAATCCGGGTTTGTTCCATCTTTAAAATGACCTAACCCTATCTCATAAGGTATCACTCGATTAAATTCATCTATCCGTGTATGTGCGTAGGTGTCCCCGAGCCGATGATCCCTACCACCAACATCGAACAGTTAACTAACATACAGTTCTTGCTTCAAACCGCTCAGGGCTAACAAAGCCAATTGCGCTGTGGCGGCAGTACCGTTTGTAATCTACTTCGATATATTCAAAAACAAATTCGCGTGTTTGCTTCCCATTCTGTAACGGCTCACCGTGAATCAGCTCAACTTTAAGAGAGTGGAAAAAGCTTTCCGCACACGCATTATCCCAACAATCGCTCTTGCGACTCATGCTCTGTGTTAGCGAATGTTTTTCCAGTAAATCCCTAAACGCGTGCGATGCATATTGGCCGCCTCGGTCGCTGTGAACAATAACGCCTTTGGGAAATTTGCGTCGCCATAATGCCATGGTCAACGCATCACAAACCAATTGCGCATCAATATGTTTACTCATCGACCAACCAACAATTTTACGCGAGTACAGATCAATCATCACGGCTAGATACAGCCACCCTTCTGTCGTTTGAATATAGGTAATATCCGTTACCCATTTTTCATTAGGTTGCTGCGCAGAAAAATCTCTCGCCAACAGGTTGGGCGCAACAGGTAGTGAATGATTACTGTCAGTAGTCACCTTGAATAACTTGGCAGCCTTTGCAATTAATCCCTGTCTCTTCAGGCTTTTTCGAATCGTTTTTATATCGAGCGGATTATCTTGCTCCGCCAAACCATAAAAAATTCGTTCGGCACCATACCGGCCTTTACCTGCTTCAAATGCTGCCTTTACCATCGCATCAATCGATTCTCTTTGCTGCATGCGCCAACTAACCATTTCACGATTATCAAGCCAGCTGTAATACCCACTTCGCGAAACTAACAGAACGCGCGCCATCATCGCGATTGAATATAGCGCGCTATTTGTCAGCATAGATTCGTAGCGTTTTATTTTTGATGCTTAGCGAAGTAGGTAGCCGCCTTTTTTAAGATTTCGAGCTCCTCTGCTTGCTCAGCAAGCTGACGCTTGAGGCGTGCATTTTCAGCGGCGAGGAGCGATTCTCTTTCAGCATCAGTACGGCTATTGTTGAGTGCGCTACGCCAACTGTAAATTTGACTGGCATATATGCCCAGTTTTTCGGCGGCTTCCGCTACGCTCAACCGTTCGGCCAGTTTAATGGCCTCACTTTTGAACTCGGCTGTATACTTCTTATTCTCTTTTGGGGTTGGTTTCTTGCTCATGGATCACCTCTGGAGTAAGTTTACTCAGTTTCTAAGGTGTCCGATATTCGCGGAGGGGATCACCCGGATGGAGATTCCCGCTTGGAGACAACCTGCCCAACCATGTTGTTAGTGAACGACCGGGAGAAGCTATTGCTGCCGGTTGCGGTTACACCGGTAAAGTAGCCACGGAAATCGTAGGTGAATGTGGTTTGACCATTGGTGCTGCCGCTTTGCGAACTCTGCGCGGTTTGGCCAGTTTGTTTGTAGCTGTCGAATTTAAATAAAGCCGGATAAAAATCCGGCTTTGCATAACTAAAGTTTCAAACTAAAAATCAATGTAGAGGGTTGCCTAATTTCAATAAAACAGATCGTTTTGTCTTAGCAACAAGGTCATACTCAGTCAACACAAGTTGTAAATTTGGATCGTCATTGCCGCCACTACCCCCATTAGAAAACCAATATAATTTTTTTGCTGCAGAATCAAATATTGGCCTATGCATAGGCAAGTCGTAATTACTATATGAATTTGACTCAAATTCCTTTTCGGGAACAGAGAAAATCAGCTCAAAATTCGAATTAAAAATCTTCCTAGAGTCTTGATTCCTTAAAACAAACCATATAGCTCCATTGTTCGCATCAAAGCCATCAAAGTTAGTTACGTCAAGTTCTTGATTTTTTATTTCTTTAGAGAAAACTTTTTTACAACCATTAAAAATAGAGATACGCCATAGTGTTGTATCTTCATTTTTTTCAACCAGACCAATATTTTCACCATCATTTGATGCAAATAGCTCAGCGTAGAATAGATCTTTCTCAATGGAAAACGTGCATTTTTCACCAAAAAAAAGGTTATGCACCATGGTTGTTCGATCACCATATTCAACAGAATACGCGTAACCCTCACGGCCAAAAAGTTTTCGATCCCATCCAACCCTATTATAGTTTTTTGGCAAAACAAATAATTCCGGATTAGCTTTCACTCCATTTGGTTGTTCAAACTCTGTCTCATATGGAGTGAGAGCATTTATTTTAGGGTGATACATAGCGTCCGCATACTTATTATTAACAAGTAGAGGTTCAAGATGTATCTCTGGCTTCGAAAAATCCAAAGGTACCTGATAATATTCACTATCCTGTTTTATGACAGTTTCCTTATCCCAATCTGCTCCCTCCGTGATACGCAGCCATTTTCTTCCTACAACCAACTGAAATCCGTCTTCATTTTTTATAACATTATTAATTTTGTTATCAGTAATCGTACGGGTTGTGCATCCCTGCAACATTCCAATAAGGCAACCAACAAGTATTAACTTATTATTTAAAGTAACTGAGATAGGCATCGTAACCTCTAGTTAACGCAGTGTAATTAATTTTGGGATCAACTACAGCATTGGGCGCCTTATAGGATTCTGATCTAACATGATGGAAATTAAAAAAGATCTGCAAAGGTTTACCATAGGTATTCTCATAGGTTCCTAGTTCTGGTGCACCAGGCCCCGTAAACTCTCGACCGCGATAGTGCTCCTTCGACTTGGCTAATAATTCGACTAAAAAAATAAAGCCGGATAAAAATCCGGCTTTGTATAACTAAAACTTCAAACCAAAAATCAATGGAACGGCCCACCTAATTTCAACAGAAGAGATTTTTTCACTTTGGTGACAAGATTATATTCAGTTAGCACCAACTGTAAATTTGGATTGTCCTGCGGATGTGATCGCCCACGAGAAAACCAATATAACTTTTGAGCCTCAGCATCAAATATCGGTCTATGCATAGGGGCATCGTTCTTACTATAAGCGTTAGTTGTTAGCTCATCATTATCGATATTGAACTTCAACTCAAAGTCGGAATTATAAATTTTAGTGAACTGTTGATCCTTAAGAAGAAACCACATAGCTCCGTTTTTTATATCAAAACCATAAAAATTTTCTAAATTAATTTTTTGGGCATCAACCTCTTTTGAATGCATCAATTTACATTGTTCGTAAACTGAAATTCGCCCTAAAGTTTCAGATACATTCCTCTCAACGACAACCAAACTTAAACCGTCGCTGGAAGAGTCATATCTCAAGTGTGGCCAATTGTTTTTTAGCAATACAGAACATTGTCCACCGCTATATTTTTGTTGGACCAACTCCTTTTTACTATCTGTATAAAGAGAATATACGTATCCATAGCGCCCGAAGTACTTAGCATCCCAACCAACACCGGTGTAAAAATTTGGAACCGAGAAAATCTCTAAATTCATTCTCTTTAAACTATCAGCAGTAATATCCGGATTCAACTCAAATGGCAGCAATCCATTTTTAACTGGATGATAAATTGTTTCTGTGTGCTCAATGTTAGTAAGCTGTGGTTCTAAGCGAATTTCATTTTTCGAAAAATCTAGCGGAACAATGTAGTATTCACTTTTTTGTTTTAATACAGTATCACTCTCCCAATCTCCCCCCTCGACAATACGCATCCACTTTCGCCCTATTACCAAGCGAAAACCATCGTTGTCCTTTACAACACTATTAATTCTATCATCAGTCATAGTTCGGGTTGTGCATCCATGCAGCACCCCTAAAAGACAACCAATAACAATTATTTTACTTTTTGAAGTAATTGAGATAAGCATCGTAACCTCGTGTAAACGCGGCATAGTTAATATAAGAGCTATCGGGTTCCTTGTAACTGGCTTGCCTAACATGATGGAAATCAGAGAATACTCTTAATGGCTTACCATAAGTTTCACCATATGTTCCAAGTTCTGGTGAAGCCGGCCCTGTAAATGCACTACCGCTGTAGTGTTTTCTGGCATTTTCCAATAATTTATCTTCATTCCTTGATGCACCCACTACATCGTCGTTCCAGACTTTCACATATTTGTTAATTGCATCTATACCATAATCCTTCCCAGCACCTTTCGCGATAGTTTCAGCTAGATCTCTAGAATAAAGATTATTTAAATCTTTACCTCCGGGTCTCATAGTGATTTGATCAGGTAGCTTCCCTTCAAAAAGATGCCCGATAATTGATAGGAAGGGCACACCCGTTACGATTTCTGTGTGTGCATATAAATCGCCTAGCCTATGAATAGCCAAACCTGCCTGTACATCACCTTCTGCATTATTCATATTCAATCCGGCTTCAATTATCCCTCTGGTTTTTAATCGCTCAGCATTAATATCGCTTACGCCAAGAGCATGGAATGCGCTCTGCATAAAAGCCACTTTTTCCAACGCTTTGGAGTCTAAATTTAGCCCCAAACTCGTAGCGTTATTAATAGCATCAAGATCAGGCAACATGTCGGGCACCTGACTCCAGAATGCAAGTCTTGAAGCACGCTCTGTTCCTACAATCGACTCTCCGATAATAGCAGTTGAGTAGTAGTGCCCAGCCGGGCCATATAATTCAACTTCCCCATAGCCTGCTACCTGAGCCTTTTCATCTCTCGCGATACGGTAAGGGTTCGCAAAACTCGCGGCAGTGATTGCATAGATTTCACGCGATGTTGATATATCAACACCAAGCGATTTATTAGCGAAGCTGAAGGATTCGCGGGATCCATCTTTTAGCGCTAAACGTGCGGCTTCAACTGCATACAACGCCCCCTCATCGCCTTCAGTATCGCCAACACCTCCCCTCAGATAATCGTCATAGAAATGCCCCATTTCTTCATCGTAGGCATGCATCAATGCCGCTTTATTAATATTGCCCAACTCACCAGTTGAGTTGGTCGCATTGATTAGCTCACGGTTTATCAGGATTTTCTTTTCTTTTGCACTATAACCTGCGAGACCATCTTTTAATAAACCACCATCGACAGCTTCTACAGCCGGAGAAAGTTCATCCCTTTTTCTATAGAGATCCAGTAGTTTCTCCCTTGTAATACCTTCCTTATTCTTAAACACGTTATAAGCGGCAAAATTACCAGATGCGAGCTCTTTAGCCTCTTCTGCTGTTGCTCCTGCTTGCTTCAGCAAGCTGGTATCAGCAGCGTAGTTAAACGCTCGCGTTACCTCTGATGCAAGCGCATTTCCAAAAGCATCAACAGCAATTTTTGCCCAATCTTGTTTACCGCCTCTGCCAACGAGACGCGACATGGTGGACTGAAGCGCTCCACCCACAAAATTGCGCTGGATATTACCCAGCATACCATCGCCACTGCCTGCACCTGAAACAGCATCAAAAACTGAGTTTCCAGTTCGCATGCTCATCATGGATGAAGCACTGCTAATTGCCATATCTTTCCAGCTGAAAGTTGTATCCACACCAGAAATACGATTGGCAGCCTGGTTGGTTAAGTAATTCACAGCTCCACGCGCGGCAAAATTAATCGCATCTGTTCCTTTAAGGAAGGATGCAGCTTTTTGCGCCCAGCCTGTTGCATTTGAAGCCGCAGCCCCTATGCCTACTGTTGCCATATTTGTTAAGCCACTGGAAATGGCACTACGCAAGCTAAAATGCTCTTGCTGTCCCGTAGCTACACCAACCAATTGCGAACCAATACTTCCGGCAACACCACCTACAAATGCTGAAGTCATAAGCGCACCAGCGCTGAGACCCAAACCAGCACCACTTGCGGTCATGATGGCGGACCCAGCGGCCCACGCTCCCGCAAAACCTGATCCGGCAGCACCCATTGCCATTGCCGCTGCACCCGCAGTCACAACAGTCAGCACAACCGCCACCACAATAATCGCGATCATCGCCAAAGCATTACAGCTCTTAGACGGCGGTGG
>JAGKXC010000035.1 GCA_021151535.1 Sphingobacteriia bacterium
GGATTTATTGGAACCAAAAAAGGAACTTTCTACTTATTAGGAACACCAAGTTTTGACAACAAAACGGGGCATTTGAAGTTGAAGAACGTGGAGTACGATATTGCCACAAAGAATGTATTAATCAAGTCGGCCAAATGGTTAATGGATGAGACCATTAGAAAGAAATTAGAAGAGCAGATGGATTTTGATTTGAGCGATATGGTGAAGAGCACCAAAGAAGCTATTAATACATCATTAAACCAAAAGATGGATTTTGGTGTGCGGTTGCAGGGCAAGTTAAAATCGCTTGAAATAGTGGATTGGAGTATGCAAAATGAGAACCTACTCATTAGGGCTAAAACAGACGGTGATTTACAAGTATTCATCAACCAGTAAAATAAAAAAGGGGCGATTATAAATCGCCCCTTTTTTTATGGTATCGCCCTAGAAAAGAGCGCAATTTTGATTAACCAATTTTAGCAATCAAATCAGCAACACGGCAGCTATAGCCGGTTTCGTTATCGTACCAACCAACAACTTTCACTGTGTTTCCGATTACTTGAGTTAACTCAGCGTCGAAGATACAAGAGTGGGTGTTTCCAACGATATCGATACTAACGATAGGATCTTCGTTGTATTCCAAAATACCTTTCAAAGAAGACTCAGCAGCAGCTTTCATGGCAGCATTCACTTGCTCAACAGTAGCAGCATTTTTCAATGTGCAAGTAAAGTCAGTTACAGAACCATCTGGAATAGGAACACGCATAGCGTTACCATTCAATTTACCTTTCAAATGAGGAAGTACCAAGCCAACCGCTTTGGCAGCACCTGTGCTAGTAGGAACGATGCTATAAGCAGCAGCTCTAGCTCTTCTCAAATCTTTGTGAGGAGCATCAGCCAAATTTTGATCGGCAGTATAGGCGTGAATGGTTGTCATGAAACCTTGTTCAACACCAAAAGCTTCGTCCAATACTTTTACCATTGGAGCCAAGCAGTTAGTTGTGCAACTAGCGTTAGACATAATTGATTCGGTACCATCGATAACGTTATCGTTAACACCCAAAACAACGGTTTTCACATCACCTGTAGCAGGGGCAGAAATCACAACTTTCTTGGCACCAGCTTCTAAGTGCAAACCCGCTTTAGCAGCGTCGGTGAAGATACCCGTACTTTCCAATACTACATCAACACCCATTTCACCCCAAGGCAAAGCCTTTGGATCACGCTCAGCAAGCGCTTTAATTTTCTTACCATTGATGATCAAATGATCAGCGTCAGACGACACAGTTCCAGGAAATTTTCCGTGAACAGAATCATACTTTAACAAATGAGCCAATGTAGCGTTATCTGTTAAATCGTTGATAGCAACTACCTCTACTCCAGGCTTGTTAATAAGGAATTTGAATGCGTGACGGCCGATACGACCAAATCCATTAATGGCTACTTTCATGATATTCTTTTATTTATATGAATGTTGGTGCAAAAATACAATTAAAAAATGGTAAGTACTAAAATCAAGCGTAACGGCTAACAAAATCTTGGTAAGCCATAGCGATCCCTTTTTCCAAATCTGTTTTGGGCGACCAGCCTGTTGCGAACAAGCGAGAAGAATCCATCAACTTGCGCGGTGTGCCATTGGGTTTGGAGGTATCAAATACGATTTCGCCTTCAAAACCAACAATTTTCGACACCAATTTTGCAAGATCACCGATGGTAATATCAGAACCATAACCTACGTTTACGAATTGTTTTTCATCGTAATTCAACATCAAATAAACCAAGGCATTTGCAAGATCATCGGCATAAAGGAATTCTCTCAAAGGAGTTCCATCGCCCCAAACCGTTACAGATTCTTGTTTATTGATTTTTGCTTCGTGGAATTTTCTAATTAAAGCTGGTAATACGTGTGAATTCTCCGGATGATAATTATCATTTGGACCATACATGTTTGTTGGCATGGCCGAGATAAAATTACATCCGTATTGGTCTCTATAGGCTTCACACATTTTTATGCCTGCGATTTTGGCGATGGCATAAGGTTCGTTGGTAGGTTCCAACAATCCGCTCAACAAATAATCTTCCTTTAATGGTTGCGGTGCCAGTTTGGGATAAATACAAGAAGAACCCAAGAAGAGCAATTTTTTTACCCCTGAAACGTGGGCAAAATGAATAAGATTATTTTGAATGGTTAGGTTATCATAAAGAAACTCAGCCCTGTAAGTATTGTTAGCCATGATTCCACCAACTTTGGCAGCAGCTACAAATACATAATCAGGTTTTTCAACAGCATAAAACTCCTGAACTGCTTGCTGATTGCGCAAATCAAGCTCTTTGGAAGTTTTGGTTACAATGTTTTGGTACCCCAGGTTGTTTAATTCTCTAACGATGGCACTTCCCACCATGCCTCTATGACCGGCAACAAAAATTTTTGCGTTTTGCTCCATTTTAAATTTTGATAATGATTAGTTGATTATAAAAACAAACCCCACAATTGTGGGGTTTAAAAGACTTATTCGAAATAATTTTTGGTTTGGAAACCACCATCTTTGAGGTAGGTTTCTTTTTGCATCAATTTGATATCGCTCTGCATCATATCCGTTACCAAATCTTGCAAGGTGTGCTTTGGTTTCCAACCTAATTTTTGCTGCGCTTTTGTTGCATCGCCAATTAACAAATCTACCTCTGTTGGACGGAAATACTTAGGATCTACAAATACAATTTCTTGTCCGATGGTTAAGTGACTTGCCTTTCCAACAACTTCCAAATATTTGGCTTCATCAACAGAAGCAACGAATCCAACTTCATCTACACCTTCGCCTTTGAAACCTAATTCAACACCCAAGTGTCTAAAACTCATTCTTACGAATTCTCTGATTTCAGTGGTAACACCTGTAGCGATTACAAAATCCTCAGCTTTTTCTTGTTGCAAAATCAACCACATTGCTTCAATGTAATCTTTTGCATGACCCCAGTCACGCTTTGAATTCAAATTTCCCAAGTACAATTTATCTTGTAATCCCAAGGCGATACGTGATGCGGCACGGGTAATTTTTCTAGTTACGAAAGTTTCCCCACGGATTGGACTTTCGTGGTTGAACAAGATACCGCTACAAGCATAAATATCATAAGCTTCACGATAGTTAACCGTAATCCAGAAACCATACATTTTTGCCACTGCATAAGGACTTCTAGGATAGAATGGTGTGGTTTCCTTTTGAGGAACCTCTTGAACCAATCCATATAATTCAGACGTAGAAGCCTGATAGATTCTGGTTTTTTTTGTAAGACCTAAAATTCTGATTGCTTCCAACAAGCGCAAAGTACCTACAGCATCGCAGTTTGCTGTGTACTCAGGGGTTTCAAAACTCACGTGAACGTGGCTCATTGCACCCAAGTTGTAGATTTCATCCGGCTGTACTTCTTGAATAATTCTAATCAAATTGGTAGAATCCGTTAAATCTCCATAGTGCATTTTAAATCTTGATCCTTCAATATGTGGATCTTCATAAATATGATCTACTCGCTCAGTATTAAACAAGGAACTTCTGCGTTTAATGCCATGTACAATATAACCTTTTTTCAAAAGGAATTCTGCCAAATAGGCACCATCTTGTCCGGTTATACCGGTAATTAATGCAACCTTCATTATTTTGCAACAAAATTAACGCAATTCAAAATGATTGTTGTTGTTACCCATAAAAAATCTGCTCGGCTTAATTATATCATTAAGCAGTTGTTTGTGGCACAACATCAATTTGGTATCAAAATAATTGAAAATACTGAAGAGATTGATAATTTGGAAGTTACCCCAACTGGTATTTTTTTATATGGCGATAATCGCTGGATTCAGGAACAAAGAGTAAAACTGCAAGCGGCCGCAACTACCCTATCCTTTCCAATTACAGAAATCATTGCCGAAGGACTTCTCGAAAGTGTGGGTATTTTTGAAAACTACATAAAACCAACGATATCTTTAAAAACTTGGAAAAATGCCGCCAAATGGGAAGCAAATTTACCAGAAGAATTACCAGTTATTTTTTCAAATGAAAGCAGCCTTGGGTTTGATGCTTTTTCCATGTGTTTTTGGATACTAACTCGTTATGAAGAATATGGGTTTGCCCAAAAACACCCAGGAAGTCGCTTTTTGAGTACCGATAGCATTTGGCTAAACGCCAATTTACCCAAAGATGTAAAAAATGCGGTTCTGGGTTGGCCTTTGGTTGATTGGATTAGATGGATGCTAATGGATTCTCTAGGAATAACAGCCAACGAAGAAAAAGCTCATCGGAAGCACACAGGCAAAATTATTCCAACAATTGATGTTGACATTGCGTTGAAATTTGGAGGCAGAAGTATAACACGATTCCTAGGTTCAACTGTTAGAGATTTGCTAAACCTTCGGCCTTCTTTCTTAGAACGTATTCGATATTTATTTACCCAAAAAGACCCATATTGCTTAAATGATACCGTAATAACTGCCCTTTCCACAAACCCAAATACCCAGCTGTTTATTTTGTGCAGCAACAAAAACGATAAAGAACATAAACAGATTGCATTAGAAAAAATATTTGAGGGTAGAATATTATCTGAAGTTAAAGCTTTATCAACTTTGGGCATTCATCCAAGTATTGAAAAAGCACCTAAAAAAAATGATTCAGCATGGTTGTTGGAGTTAAAAAGTTTGAAGTCTTTATCCCAAAACCCTCACATTCAACATAGTAGGTTTCATTATATTCACTTTCAACTTCCAGGTCATTACAAAACGCTCCTAAAAATGGGAATTAAGCAAGATTGGAGTATGGGATTTCCAGACGAAATTGGATTCAGGGCAGGAACGTGTTTTCCGTTTCAATGGTATAATCTAAACGCAGAAAAAACTGAGGAATTAACCATCCATTCATTTCAAATTATGGATGTAACCTGTAAAAATTATAAAAATATAAAACCTGAATTATCAAACACTTATTTCCTTCAACTTAAACAAATTATAGAAGTAATTGGTGGTAATTTATGCTTTGTGGTTCACAACGAAAGTTTATCGTACAGTTATCCTTGGAAAAACTGGTCGGCCACTTTTGAAAATTGGTTTCAGCACAGTTTTACAATCAAACAAAAAGGTGGGCAATGATCATATGAAAATCCAATTGCTTCAAAGGAAAGAAATCAACGACAACCAATGGAATGCTTGCCTTCTTAAAGGAATAAATGCATTGGTTTACTCACATACAGACTATTTGGATTTTCTTACTGATGCTAATTGGATGGGTTTGGTGGCGGGAAACTATGAAGCTGTTTTCCCATTGCCACTTAAGAAGAAGTTTGGATTCAGTTATGTGGTACAACCTCCATTTTGTGCGCAGCTTGGTGCATTTGGGAATCCAGTATTAAATAACGGGGAACGGATATTTCAACAAGATTTCATCGCCAGAATTCCAAAGTACCTTCTTAGAAAGCGAATTCATTTGAATCCTTATTTTCCTATTGGAAAGGATTTGCTAGAAGCTATTGGCAAAAATGGAGTAAAACAAAACTTGGTTCTTGATTTATCAAAGGGGTATCAAATCAATAAAGATGGAGCAAAGAACATCGCCCGATTAGATGAAAAAGGAATTTACTATCAAACAAACACTATTTCTCCAGCAGAGATAATTCATTTTTACAAAAATCAATGGGGAAATT
Source organism: Sphingobacteriia bacterium (assembly GCA_021151535.1). Classification (GTDB taxonomy): domain Bacteria; phylum Bacteroidota; class Bacteroidia; order NS11-12g; family UBA955; genus JAGKXC01. The sequence continues at coordinate 5,659 of JAGKXC010000035.1, forward strand.
TGAATCCTTCCATCACAGAAGAGTGGTATGATAAATTGCAAAAACTGTGTGCTCAATTCAAAAATATGGATAATCCCACCTGTGAAATTGTCAGTGCACACGGGCCAAATGGGGATTGTTTGGGAGGAGGAATTTTCTTTAAAACTAAAGTCGACAGGGAGTTATCATCGACTAAAACAGAGGCATTTCATTATATTCACAAAGGTTTCATTCATTATGTGTGCGGCGCGGCCAACATAGGACATCCAGATTCAAAAGGCGTAATGCATGGCGTTTTAGATTATGTATTGCGCAAGCATCTAGGACAAAATGTTGTGTTTGATTTTGAAGGCAGTAGCATTGAATCTGTTGCAGCATTTTATCAAAAGTTCAATCCGATTTCGGAGCCATATTTTTTCTTTAAAAGCGGTATTTGATACAGCATTCTGATTGGGTAACTATCTTTGAAACATGATAAAGCCTTGGATTCAAGCAGCTAGACTTCGAACTCTGCCTCTGGCAATCAGTGGAGTGTTATTGGGTTGGGCAATTCATTTGCCATTTGTTTCTGAAGAAACTTCAAAAATTCAATCCAATGGAATGGTTTTATTTTTGGCCATTTTAACCGCTGTTTTCCTTCAAGTACTTAGCAATTTTGCCAATGATTACGGCGATTTTCAAAAAGGAACAGATCAGGCGGCAGGTAGAACGGATAGGGCCGTTTCGGCGGGATTAATTACCCCTAGCCAAATGAAAATGGCATTATTTATTTTGTCTGGATTAACGTTTGCTTTAGGATTATTTATGCTTAATTATTGCGGTGTGTTGCATTCCAGGGAGGGTAAAACCTTATTAAGCATGGGGATACTTTCCATAGCGGCTGCAATTTTTTACACTGTAGGAAAAAATGCTTACGGTTATTTGGGATTGGGCGATATTATGGTATTAATTTTCTTTGGATTATTGCCCGTTGCTGGTATGGGAATCTTGTTGCATGTGAAATGGAATTTGGTAACATTGTTGGGTGGTTTGGCGATTGGTTTCCTTAGTACCGGCGTTTTAAACGTAAACAATTACAGGGATATTTTGAGCGATGAAACTCATGGCAAGAAAACCTTTGCGGTACGATTAGGTGCGAGCAAAACCTTGATATATCATCGTTTATTGATGGTTTTTGGCGGAATTTTATTTCCCATAAGTTTGGTGGTATTGGCACATGATGTTTATAACTGGATTAGTTGGAAAAGACTTGATTTGGCTTTGGTTTTTGGTTTGTTTTTTCCGATTTATGGGTTGTTGAACAAACATTATTTGGATGTAAAATCACATCAGCCTGGAGAAAGAGAAGCGTTAAACAAACAATTGAAAACGTTGTCGTTAACCAGTTTACTCTCTGTGTTAATTTTTGTTTTTGTTGTGTTATTCTTCATGGCATAAATAAGCCAATAACACTACTTAATAAAAGATTCATTTTTTATGTCATTCCTGTTCCTACATATCGAAAAGCACCAACTGCAATTTATCAAACCTGCCAAAACGAGCAGGGGTGAATATATTCAGAAGGATGTTTGGATTGTAGGTGTATCCAATGAGAGAATAAGGGAGAATATTTTTGGTGAGGGCCTAGATTACCAACCATGGTTTGAAAATTATCGCCAGAAAAAAAAGGAAGATCCAAAATTTCCCTTGTGCATTGGATTTGGGGAGGCGGCGCCTTTGCCTGATTTGAGTGTGGATGGAAAATTTGATTTATCGGAGGTGATGGGTCCTTACTTGGATCGGCCAATTACATTGGAAGAAATCAAGGATTTGTTGTCAGCTTGGCAACCAAGATCGAGTAAGCCATTTCAATCTGGATTAACGGAAACAGACTACTACCCTACTTTGCGATTTGCTTTGCATTGTGCACTTGAGCAATATTTCAATGGAGGTAGAGAAACTTGGTACACAAACAGTTTTTCTGAGAAACTTGGTGGCATCAAGATAAATGGCTTGGTATGGATGAATGAGATTGAGGCGATGTACCAAGAGGCGAAAACTAAGATTTTATCCGGATTTCATTGTATCAAATTCAAAGTGGGGGCATTGGACTTTGATGCTGAGTGCAGGTTGATTGAAAGTATCAGAAAAGAGTTTGACGAAAGTAAAGTTGAAATTCGCTTAGACGCCAATGGTGCATTTGCAGAAGCAGACGCATTAGAAAAGTTGAAAGAATTGCAGCGGTTTTATATTCACAGTATTGAGCAACCCATTCGAGCTGGTAGTGAATTTTTGGAAGAAATGATAGCCAAAAGTTTGATTCCTGTGGCTTTAGATGAAGAGTTGATAGGGCTTTCACTTGAAAGTGGTAGAACATTATTGAAACGCACCAAGCCTCAATATCTTATTTTGAAGCCAACGCTTTTAGGCGGTTTGGATTTGAGCGACGAATGGATACAGTTGGCAACAAAGGAAAATATTGGCTGGTGGAGCACGAGTGCATTGGAGGGAAATGTTGGATTATACAGCATTGCTCATTGGGTATCGAATAAGCATATTAGCATGCCACAAGGTTTGGGAACGGGGAGTTTATATCAAACCAATTTTGCTAGTCAAACCTATATTACAGGAGAATCACTATGGAAAAAATAAAACTTCCGGAATCATTTATATCGGTATTAAACGCAGCTTTACCCAAAGAAGATGTAGGAAGTTTAATTGAGGCGATACATGGTGAACCGAGTATTTCTGTTCGACTAAATCCCAAAAAGGGGCAGAATATCATTGATTCTTTGGTGCTTAAATCGGTGCCTTTCTCTCAGCATACAAAAATTTTAAAAGAACGTCCTCTATTTACGGCTGATCCAGGATTACATGCTGGCGCTTATTATGTTCAAGAATCCAGCAGCAGCATTGTGGGCGAAATAGTAAGTCTATTACTAGAAAAAAGCGAAGAAACGGGTTCTGTTGTTTTGGATTTGTGTGCAGCACCGGGAGGAAAATCTACACATGTAAGCAGTGTTTTAAGACAGGGCGATTTATTAGTAGCCAACGAAGTAATTCAATCTCGCACTCCCATTCTGATAGAAAATCTAACAAAATGGGGCGATGGCAATTTTGTTGTTACAAGCACGGATGCCAAGAATCTGGGCAAGATGGAATCTTTGTTTTCGATTATTGTAGCGGATATGCCTTGCAGTGGCGAGGGAATGTTTCGAAAGGATCCAAAAAGTATTGAGGAATGGAGTATCCAAAATGTGGCGTTGTGTTGTGGCAGACAGCAGCGAATTGCTTTTGATATTTGGCCAAGTTTAAAAGAAGGAGGCTATTTTATTTATTCTACTTGTACCTACAATCGCCAGGAAAACGAAGAAAACGTGGAACTTATTTGCGGAGAATTGGGTGGGAAAGCCATAATATTTGATTTTCCTAAAGACTGGCCAATATATTCAGATACTGAAGGGATGTATCGATTATTACCCCATTTGAATGATGGTGAGGGATTTTTCTTTTCAGTGATCCAAAAAACCAGTGAAAGCGACGTATATGCATCGCCCAAGAAAATGAAGCAGCCTAATGTTACGGCATTCCCTGAAGAACTTCAAAAAATCAAGAACGATTGGATTGGCCATGGCGAAGGAAATTATTTTTCGATTGTAAGAGGAGGAGACTGGCACAAACATCATCCATTGCTGTTGCAACTTTTACCGGGCATTAAGCAAGTAGGTGTGAACATTGGCATGTTAGATCACAAAACTTGGAAGCCGAGTGCTGCTTTTGATTTATTGAGCAACATAGGGACTTACTACGAAAAAATTGACGTAGAAATTGATACGGCACTCACCTATTACAAGCGTGAATTTGTGGCAAAGAAATTAGATAAAAAGGGTGTTGTAGGTTTGCGATGGAATGCGCTACAATTGGGCACGGGCAATGCTGTTAACAATGGAATTAACAATCTTTGGCCGATGAACTGGCGGGTTCTTCAGAAAAACATGGAAGCCAAAACGATTCTGGCTGTGAGAACTTCGGAAGAGCTATCTGAAGATTAAAAACGAATTACTTCATTCTTTTGATGCGATCAATGTATTTCATTTCCTTTTCGGAAAGGAATCTCCATTTGCCTCTACCCAATTTGAGTTTATCAAATTCGCCTAACATTACACGATCCAAAGAAGTTACTTCATAGCCAAAGTGTTCAAACATACGGCGAACGATTCTGTTTCTTCCGCTTTTGATTTCTACACCTAACACATTTTCTACACCCTCTTCTACCCAACCGATTTGTTCAAATGTCATCCAACCATCTTCTAATTCAACCCCTTCAACCCAAGCCAACATATGATCTTTGGTAGGTTTTTTATCTAGGGTTGCGCGGTAGATTTTTTTGATTTCGAAGCTTGGGTGCATCAACTTTTGTGAAAGTTCACCATCGTTGGTAAGTAACAATACTCCGGTTGTATTTCTATCTAATCTTCCCACCGGGTAAATTCTTTCTTTTCCTGGAAGATCAATCAAATCCATAACTGTAGATCTACCTTCGGGATCTGATGTAGAGGTAATATAACCTTTTGGTTTGTTAAGTAGTATGTAAACAGGTTTTTCAGGTGTTACTTTTCTATCTTCTACACGAATATCATCTCTGTTTGTAACCTTACTTCCTAGCTCTGTAACTACATTGCCATTCACTTTTACCAAACCTTGCGCAATCAATTCATCGGCTTCTCTTCTGGAACAAATTCCTGAATTGGCGATATAGCGGTTTAAACGAATTTCACCTTTTCCATCTACCAATGAATCTTCTCTTTCACGAGAAATTTTGCCTAAAGTTTTTCTACTTCCCTTGAAGCCTCTAGGTGCTTCTTGGAAATTATCTTTCTTCTTCTTGTATTTGCTTCGGGTGTCTTTTACAGGACCATTGTCTCTGCTAGGGCGACCTTCAGATTTTCCGAATCTCTTTCCTTCTCCTTCAAATTTGTTTTCAGAAGAACCGCCTCTATAACCGGTTGATCTTGGTTTGTCGCTTCCAAATCTCGGTTTATCATTAGAGAATTTTGAACCCCCTCTTGAAGGGCGATCTGAGCCATAACTTGGACGATCTCCTCTTTCAGGACGATCACTTCCGAATCTTGAACCACCAGTTCTTGGTGTTCTTGGCTTATCGCTATCGAAACCTGGTTTATCAAATCTATCGCCTCTTGATGGACGATCTGATCCAAATCTTCCGCCTATAGATCTTTCAGTTCTAGGGCGATCTGAGCCAGAACGATCAAAACCGCCTGGTCTTCCGCCTGTAGATCTTGGTCTATCACCTCCAAATTTTGGTTTATCGTTGGAGAATTTTGAGCCACCTCTTGATGGGCGATCAAATCCTGAGCCTGAGCTTGGACGGTCGCCTCTTGAAGGGCGGTCATCGCCAAATCTTGAACCACCAGTTCTTGGTGTTCTTGGCTTATCGCCATCGAAACCTGGTTTATCAAATCTATCTCCTCTTGATGGACGATCTGATCCAAATCTGCTTCCACCTGAACGATCTCCACCGAATTTATTGTTGGGTTTGCGATCTCCAAATGAACGATCGGATCCTCCGCGATTGTTACCGCGAGGTCTATCGCCAAAAGATCTTTCCTCACCAAATCTTGGATTGGAGCTTCTTGGTTTTCTATCTGATTGAGAAAAATCTGGATTAAAATCTGATGATTTATCCTTTGAAAACGAACGTTTTGCAGTAAATGATTTTTCTGTTTTGGGCGATGATTCGTCGTTTGATTTTCTTGCCCTTTTTTCTCCTGGCAAACGACCTTGGAATCTTTTTCCTCCTGTATTTTCTTGTTTAGGCGACTTCACAGCTGGCTAATTTTAATTTACAAAGGTACGGAAGATATTCAGAAGCCGGTTATATCTTGATTTTTATAAATTTTAAATTGTCCTTCTTTGAGTTCTAAGTAGCCAAATTCATAGCAGTATTTAGCCTGTTCTGCTTTAGATTTTTCTTTTGAATGGGTTAAAAATTCAAATGAAAAGCCTTTTTTTTCGAGTTGTTGTTTTGAAACAATCGTTTCTGAGTGGTTTGTTTCAAAAATATCCTTGAGAATCTGTCGATTTCTGCGCAGCACCGCATTAATTTCTCGCGTTATGAGCAGTTGGGTTCTGTTGTGTTTGTTATGAAATGCTGATCTGCAATTATCGTCACAGAATCTTTTATCAACCCTACCTTTAATTTTAGCATTGCATTCCAAGCAAGTTTTTACAAATTGGGGATGTTGGGTTTGAGTAAAATGGGGTGAATTGTTTTGTTGGTCATTTGAAATGGTTAACGGTTGTGTTCCATTTTTCTCATTGTTTTTAGTGTGATTTTGATTGTAATAATTCTCCATATTTGATTGATTTTAAACTACACATACCCATTAACAGAGATATAGGAAGTTGCCCCTAAAAAAAGCGATTGAAAGAATTGCAATTTTCGCAATTTTATCTAATCCGAAGTTATTCGGATATAAACGTTTCGTATACGGATTTGGGTAATTACTTGTTTTAGATTTGTATTGTTGGGTTGATGACCGGTAAAAACCTAACAAATTTATTATTAGTGTATTTACGTATTTTATTTAAAGTAGTTATGAAAGTATTAGTTAATTCAGTTAGATTAATTGGAAACATGGGTTTTGATCCAGATGTAAAAGTTTTTGAAAACGGCAAGAAGATGGTAAAATTTAGCTTGGCAACCACCGAAAAGATTAAGGATGAAGGTGGTGAGTTCCAAGATAATACCACTTGGCATCGCATTGTTGCTTGGGGAAAACTTGGAAACCGGATTGAAAAAACCGCAACCAAAGGAACACGTGTTTTGGTTGAGGGGAAATTAAACAATCGTTATTACATCGCTGCTGATGGACAAAGGAAGTTCTATTCGGAAGTTGTAATCTCAGATTTTTTGATTCTTAAGGGAAAGAAGAGCTTAGAAATTCAAGACCTTAACGAGCACAATGTTTCTTTTTAAGAAGTGCATCGATGCAAAAAGAAGTCACATCGAAATGATGTGACTTCTTTTTTTTAAAGCCATTTTGAGATATGGTAAATTTGTATTGTGCACAAGATAAATAGATTTGAGCTCAAAAATGGTTTGCGGGTTTTACACATGAAAGACTCAAGCCGTTCTACGATTGTATTAAACACCTTGTACAATGTAGGTGCTAGAGATGAAGACGCTAGCAGAACTGGATTTGCTCATTTATTTGAGCATTTGATGTTTTCCGGAAGTAAGCATGTACCGATTTTTGACAAGGAAGTTGAGGAAGCGGGAGGGCAAAACAATGCTTTTACCAACAACGACTTCACCAATTATTATTTGGTGATGCCCAAGGAAAACATTGAGACGGCCTTTTGGTTAGAGAGTGATAGAATGAAAGACTTAACCATCAATGAGGAATCGCTTGGAGTTCAGAAAGGGGTAGTAGTTGAAGAATTCAAACAAAGATGTTTTAATTCACCGTTTGGCATGTTATGGCACCATGTACGAGAAGCTTGTTATACAAAAAGTAGTTATAGGTGGCCAACTATTGGTTTGGTAACTGAGCATATTTCTGAATCTACATTAAAGGACGTACAAGATTTCTACAACAAATTTTACAAGCCTCAAAACGCTATCTTATCTATTGTTGGGGATATTGAATTAACTGAAGCTAAATCATTAACAGAAAAGTGGTTTGGGGATATTGAAAAAGAAGGAGAAAGAAATCCCAATCAATACTTAAATGAGGCGGCATTTTCGGAGACACTTACTTCAAAACATGAAGATTTATCGCCTAACAATGCCGTATTTATTGTTTGGAAAGGACCATCTGCAAGAGATGCCAAAGAAGCGCTTTGTTTAGAACTGTTTGGTGAACTTCTAGGCGGTTCAGAAATATCGCCCTTACAAATGAAGCTGGTAAAAGGTGGTCAAGATTTTAATGGAGCGGAAGGTTTTTATTTGAAAGGAATTGATGAAGGATTGTTCATTCTTTATGGAATATTGAATGAAGAAATTTCACATGAAGATGCTGTAAATCAACTCATTGAAACCTTAACTGAAACGGCGATTGTTTCGGAGGCTAATCAGTATCGATTGGAAAGTATCATCAATCGTTTAACCACACAACAATTAATTGAAGCTACGCAACCGATGCAATTGGCCCAGAAACTTTGCTATTATGAAAACCTTGGCGACGTTAACTTCATCAATGAAGAATTACCGCTGATTGAATCGTTGACTTTAGATGAAATTATCCGCGTAGTAAAGAACTACTTAGTTACTGCTCACAGCAGAATTATTCACTATTCACCCAAGCAAGCATGAATAACTTTAGAAGTGTAAGACCTGAGCCACAGATTATTAGGACCTTTGATATTCCTAGTGTTTCCACATCCAATCTAAAAACTGGCCATCCTGTTTATATTCAAAAAACGGAAGATATTGGGGTTGTACGTATTGAATTTTTTTGGGGAAAAAGCAAGTTTCATCAAAAGAAATCTTTTGTTGCGACATTGGCTGCAGACATGTTGTTTTCAGGAAATCCTGAAAGAAATGAGGAAGAAATCATTAAAAAGTTAGACTATTTGGGTGCAAGTTATCAAACGGATACCACACTATTTGGTACTTCTTTGATTTTAAGATGTCAGAAAAAATTCACCAAAGAGGTGATTGATTGGGTTATTGAAAATACTGTAACGGTAGATTATCCCGAGGAATTGGTTCAAAACCAATGTATGATTCGTAAAGCTTCTTTGGATAGGCAACAACAAACACCCAAATATTGGTCGAACCGTATTTCTTTGGAAAAACTATACGGGGAAGAGCATCCATTATCAAAGTTTGGGGAAATGTCTGATTATGATTTGATTACATCTTATGATTTGAAAGTGTTTCATACTCAGTACATGGGATATCAAGATTGTATGGTATTGTTATCTGGCGATGTAGACGATTCCATTGTTAGTGTTATTGAAGATCAATTTTCAAAATTCGGTTATGGATCTTTTGAAATTATTGAAAACCAAAATGTTACTCCACTTGCGATTTCTGATACTCTGGTAAAAAAGAAAATTGCCAATACGAGTCAAGCCAGTTTACAATTGATTTCTCATGTTGCTCCGGTATCGATGAGAGAGCGACATGTATTAACTGTATTGAACTTGATCCTCGGCGGATATTTTGGCAGCCGTTTAATGCAAGAATTACGTGAAAAGCAAGGTTTAACGTATGGAATTGGTAGTTATTTCAAATCGGCATTTAATGAATTCACTTGGATTATTTCGGGAGAATTGAATGCATCAAATGGAGAAAAATCAATTGAAAGTATTCATCAGATTTTTGAAGACTTGAAAGAAACTTTGGTTGCTGAAGAAGAGCTTCAAAAAGTAAAACAATACTATTCAGGAATATACAGATCCGGTTTTGACGGACCATTTGCGATGAGCTCTAAGGTTCAACAAATTTTAATCAAGCGACTACCTCAAGATTACTATACAACGGTATTACCTACAATTTGGTCTGTAACAGCAGAGGAAATTCAGGAAGTGGCCAATAAATACTTGAATGTTTCGTTATTCCACCATGTAATTGCCGGAGAAGTTTAATTGATTGATTAACAAAGCCAAACATATCGTATTTGTATTCTTATCTTTCATTGTTCAGCAACTTTTTGCTGTTCAAAACGGGGTAAGTATTACTCGAGCATGTTTGGACAAATTCACCAATGAATTAACGGTAAGTTACATACCTACATCTGACGGCTGTGGTAGTTTCAAATATTACAGACTTTACGGGAGAGAAGACGCAACAAGTCCATATGTTTTATTGAAACAAACCAACGTTTTAGCATCAACTTTGATGCAGGCAACACTGCCAAACAACAAAAAATGGCAGGTTTATATTTCTACCCATTCGGCATGTAATGGAATTGATTCATTTAATTCTGCGACAATTTACGTTGACGACGTGGCACCATTGGCATTTGAGCCAGACAGTGTAAGTGTTGAGATAAGTTCTCAATTACTCATAGCTGGATGGAGCACAACTAGCGACAAGGACGTCATGGGATATAGTCTATTTAAAGAGAATGGTGGTACAAATTTATTAATCAAGGATACTTTTTCATGTTTCTATCGATTTAATAAAAGCATTTTTGATCCAAAAGGTGGGACATCAATATTATTTTCTATTGCTGCTTTTGATAGTTGTATAAATGGTGGTATTTTAAGTAGTTATCACAGTCCACCTAAACTTTCAATTTCAATTGATCCTAACTATTTATGTAATAAAAAATGTACTTTAAATATCATACCTTATCAAGGTTGGAAAACTGACAGTATTTTTATTTACAGAAGGGATGATAACACCAATTTATGGAAATATTTAGGTTTTATTATTAATCCAACTTTATCAGAAAAATGGGTTGACCAAGTTCCACAATTCGACGTAGGCTATACTTATTTGGTTCGTTGCTCCAAAATCAGCAGTTATATTAGTTCTAGCAGTAGTTTAGTAAGCACAAAATTGTTATCTATTTCTGGTGTTACGCCACCAGAAATATCCAGTGTATCGGTGAATGGAAACACAATTGAAATTACTGCAAAAACAGGAAATATTCCTAATGGTTTTTCTGCAAAATTAGAAAAGAAAGATTTTACTGGAAATTGGACAATGGTAAATCAGAAAACCAATTCTAGTGGTGGTGTAACCAACATCAACTTAAACTATACTGATAATTCAGTAAACACATCTAGCAGAGAAGAAATTTACCGAATCATTCGAATCAACAACTGTGGAAGTTCATTTGACAGCACGTATTTGTTCAACTCAATACTATTAAAGAACATTTCCAGAGATTGTAAATGGAGTAATTACCGCGGTTGGAGTTGTATTCCGTGCAGTGAAAATTACGAATACGAATTATTGAATTTCTACGCACCTATTGGGAGTTGGCAAAACACGCATACTTTTAACAAAGTTGATGATACGATTTGGTCAATTCCCAGTTCATTATTAGGATTAAGAAAGTTTAAAATTCTAGCAAGAAATTTAGCATCCGGTAACATTGCATATTCAAATGAAATTCAAATTGATTTGGGATATGATTCCAGTGCTGTTGATACAATCCTAATTCCAACGGCATTTACACCGGAGGGATTGAATCCGGTATTTAAAATGTCGAACCCCGCAATAGGCTTAGGTGAATCGATGTTATTTATATATGATCGTTGGGGGCATAAGGTATGGGAGGGCGATGCAAAGTTGGGTTGGAACGGCAAAATTGAAAATGGAGAATTTATATCTCAAGGGTTTTACATTTACCGAATTGAGGCAGTTTACAGGAATAAGCGGGTGATAAAATCAGGAACAGTTTTACTCATACGATAAATTCAACAAAGCATAGAGGTTTATGTATTAAAATTCATGTTATTAAACGAGTTAGGTAATTAAAATTCAGGCATAAAATATAAATAACGAATAATTTCAGGACAAAAATGGGTTTAAGTGTTTCATTTTCAAACAGATGTGGTTTTATTGATGGTAAAAACAGGGCTTTGATTAGGACTTTGTTAAAACATATTTCGGAGACAGAAAACAAGAAAATTGAATCATTGGGATATGTATTTTACTCGGACGATGAATTATTGGAGTTAAACATTTCATATTTGAATCACAATACATATACAGATATTATCACTTTTGATCTTGGAAATACAAAATCAGAGGAGATTATAGGTGAAATTTATATATCAAGGGATCGCGTTAAAGAAAATGCTAACACATATGGCGTTTCGTTTGAAGACGAATTAATCCGAGTGATTTCACATGGTTTATTGCATTTAATGGGCTATAAAGACAAGAGCACAAAAGATGCTTCGATAATGAGAGAGCAAGAAGAACGATGTTTATCTTTGTGGCGTGAAATATCATCGGTTTCACGTGAAACCATAACATTTTAAGAGGAAAAGAAAAGATGGAAAACATGTATGATGTAATTGTTGTTGGGGCTGGTCATGCCGGTTGTGAGGCTGCTCATGCTGCTGCAAGGATGGGTAGTAGGGTTATGCTCATCACCATGAATATGGAAACGATTGCGAGAATGAGTTGCAATCCTGCTATGGGCGGCGTTGCGAAAGGTCAGATTGTAAGAGAAATTGATGCGTTGGGAGGAATGAGCGGTATCATTACGGATAAAACGATGATACAATTTAGAATGCTCAATCGTTCTAAAGGCGTTGCCATGTGGAGTCCACGTGCTCAAAGTGATCGTTGGAGATTTGCAGAAGAATGGAGATTGGCATTAGAGATGAATCCTTTGGTTGATTTTTTCCAAGATAGTGTTAATTCTCTCCTGTTTTTAGGTGATTCGGTAAGTGGTGTTGTTACGGGAATGGGAATTACTTTTCATGGTAAAACGGTTGTACTGACTACCGGAACATTCTTAAACGGGTTAATTCATATAGGTAAAAAGAATTTTGGCGGAGGAAGAATGGGAGAAAAAGCATCTACTGGAATTACTGAACAATTGCTAGAACGCGGATTTGTATCAGGTAGAATGAAAACAGGAACACCGCCTCGGGTAGATGGTAGATCATTGAATTATTCTATCATGGAAGAGCAATTGGGCGATGAAAATCCATCAAAGTTTAGCTTTTCACGTGAAACATCGCCATTAACCAAACAAAGAAGTTGTTATATTACGTATACAAACGAAAATGTTCATGAAGTTTTAAGAGAGGGATTTGAGGACAGTCCAATGTACAATGGAAGTATAACAGGATTAGGGCCCAGATACTGTCCGAGTATTGAAGACAAAATAAACAGATTTGCAGAAAGAGATAGACATCAGATTTTTGTAGAACCAGAAGGTTGGAATACTGTAGAAGTATATGTAAACGGTTTCTCTACTTCCCTACCCGATCACATACAATTAAAGGCTATTAAATTGATACCGGGTTTTGAACAAGCCAAGATATTTAGACCGGGCTATGCAATTGAATATGATTACTTTCAGCCAACTCAGTTATACTCTAATTTGGAAACAAAACTGATAAAAAACATGTTTTTTGCTGGACAGATTAATGGAACAACCGGTTATGAAGAAGCGGCGGCACAAGGATTAATGGCGGGTATAAATGCTTCATTGCGTGTTCAGGAGAAAGAATCACTTGTTTTGCGTAGAGATCAAGCCTACATAGGTGTATTGATTGATGATTTGATTAATAAAGGCACGGAAGAGCCTTATAGAATGTTTACGAGTAGAGCAGAGTATCGAATTTCATTACGTCAGGATAATGCCGATACCCGTTTAACGCCCATTGGTCACCAAATTGGATTGGCATCTCAAGAACGACTCATTAATTTAGAAAAGAAAAACCACGAAGCTGCAGAGATTCAAGCGTACTTGGAACAAACCAATATAGACATAGACGATTTTCAGACGTATTTAAATAAAGAAAACAATGAAAGTGCACTTACAGAAAAGCAGCGTGCTGCTAAAATATTACTTCGACCACATATTGAAATTGAGCATATACTTGAGATTCCTAAATTTAATGAAGCATTGAATCATTATGAGCCTTTATCTATTGAAAGAGCAGGAATTGAAATAAAGTATAAATCTTATATCCAAAGAGAAACTGAACAAGCGGATAAATTAAAAAAACTAGAAGATTTAAAAATTCCAAAGAACTTCAATTTTAGACAATTGCAAAGTATTAGTATGGAAGGGAGGGAAAAGCTCAGTAAGATTCAACCCGATACGATAGGGCAAGCGATGAGAATCTCTGGCGTAAGTCCTTCGGATATTCAAGTATTGATAGTTCATTTTGGTAGATAGTTCAATTACCTTCTAACGTTTATCGCCAGAAATGAAAATAAATTACTTAATCAAACAAATAAATTCATCTATTAGAAATGGGTTTATTGTATTGATAGCAACCACTACCCTATCAATATTCATAAATTCTTGCGGTAATCCTGTGGTGCCAACTGGAGGTCCGAAGGATACAGCATCACCTAAAATTACAGATATTAGAATTAAAAAGGGCGATAAAGATCAAACAATAACTATTCGATTTGATGAAAACATTAGCGGTAAAGGCAATCCTGTTACCACACCTAAAACCATCAAGCAAAAAAATAGTGTATCGGTACATCGCAAGGAAATGGATATTAAGGTACCAAATTATACCCAACATATTTTCATTAAAGGTTATATAGTTGATTTAAACGAAAGTAATCTTTATCAAGGGAAGGA